>DAOWDM010000254.1 GCA_030639035.1 Alphaproteobacteria bacterium | reverse complement strand
TCATGGGCTTCTTTGCGTTCTTTATAATTTGCCAGCTTTTTCACAACATTAGAAAAATCACGTGCCGATGGATTATAATAAGCAACACGAATTAGCTCTGCTCCAAGAGTGTCTATAATTTGTTCCATAGCAGAAACAACAGCTTTTCCTGCTTGATTATCAGGAGCGAGAACAGCAAAGCGTGTTTTGCCGTTCATATATGCGTAAGAAACAACTCTTTCAACCTGCTGCTGCAATAAAAAACCTATAGTAAAAACACCATGCCCAGTTGCAGAAGGGTCAGTTGAAAAGGCAACAACACTAATTCCATTAGCTTTTGCCTGAGGAGCTACAGCAATCACAGATTGTGAAAACACTGGACCTAAAATCAACTCTACTCCATGAGCAATTGCATCTGTAACAGCATCATATGCACCGTCCGCTGTTCCTTTGGTGTCATAGAACTGTATGACGAATTTATCCTCAGCTATTTCAAACATAGCCATTAAAGCTGCATTTTGCAGAGCGATTCCAAGCTCTCTCATTTCTCCGCTTAATGGAAGAAGCATTCCGACTCTTACCAAGCCGTCTTGGTGATGTTTAACATCTATGCGAGAAGGAAGAGAAACTGCCAAATGTGAAGATGGGAAAAGAGAAGCCTGCTCTTGTCTTTTAGAATAATCTTGGTAATAACTGGTATCCTGATAAAGTCCGCCTGTTTTTTCTGATGCATCTTCAGAATCAACAATGTTCCTTGTCGGAGCAACATCATTAAATATAGCGAGCTTCTTTTGACTAGAAAAACAACCGCTTGTTAGAAATATAGTAACAAACAAACCCAGTAATATGATAAAACGAGACATAATAGACCTTATGTTAAACAAACTTTACTAGCAGGATACAATACTAGTGCAAAATCAAGAAATGAGAAACAAATTAACAGCAGGACTTTATATTATTGCGACTCCTATAGGCAATAGCAAAGATATTACCTTAAGAGCAATTGATACCTTAAAATCCGTAGATGCCGTTGCATGTGAAGATACTCGAGTAACTGGAAAACTGTTTTCAATGCTTGGAATCAAAGCTTCTCTCTTTCCATACCACGAACATAATGCAGATAAAATGAAAACTGTAATCCTAGAACGCATAAAAAAAGGGCAAGCAATAGCTTTAGTATCTGATGCAGGGACTCCTTTAGTGTCTGACCCTGGGTTTAAGCTTGTGAGAGATTGTGCGAGTGAAAACCTTTATTACACAACACTTCCAGGAGCTTCTTCTATTATGTCGGCGTTGATTCTTTCAGCTTTACCTACGAATCGTTTTATGTTTTCTGGATTCCTTCCTCCTAAACAAGGTGCAAGAATAAAGGCTCTCGAGGAGCTTAAAAATATTCCTGCGACTTTGATATTTTTTGAATCCGCAAGAAGATTAAGTGCATGCTTGAAAGATATGGCGGAAGTCTTTGGTGCAAGAAATGCTGCTGTAACTCGTGAAATGACCAAAATGTATGAAGAAACCAGACGAGAGACTTTAACCGAGCTAGCAGAACAATATGCTTCAGAACCAGCTCCAAAAGGCGAAATAGTCATTGTAGTAAATGCACCCGACAAAACAGCTAAACAGCTTGAACCAGAAGAAATAGACGACCTTGTCCGCAAAGCTCTTAAAACTATGAGTACAAAAGATACCGCCGCATTTGTTGCTGAACAAACAGGACTCCCTCGTAAAGAAATCTATGCTCGTGTTATTGAAATAAAAAACAGTGAAACATAAAAACCGTTATATAAAAGCCGAAAAATGGGGCAAATGGGCAGAAAGACTTTGCATTCTGCTCTTGCTTCTCAAAGGCTACTCTATTGTAGCTCGTCATTTTACAACTGGACGTGGAACAGGAGCTGGTGAAATAGATATAATAGCCAAACGAGGCAATCTTCTGGCTTTTATCGAGGTCAAAGCTCGAAAAGACTACACAATCGCAGCCGAATCAATTACTCCGCATCAACAAAAAAGAATTTACAAATCAGCATCAGTTTTTTTGAAATTTAACTCAAAATATGAGACAATGAATATTAGGTTTGATGCAATGTTGGTTGTACCATGGCAATGTCCAAAACATATTATCGATGCTTGGAGAGAGGGGCTTTAAAGAGATGTTTAGCCTTAATGGGGCTATTGTTGCTTTTTGGCTGTGATACTATTTTAAGCCCTGCCATTAATAAAATCATTGGAACTAGCTCTTCTTTTGTAAGCCCTATGATTAGCAAAACAATTGATGTTGGTACTTCTCTTGGCATTTCAGCAGCAGAAGAACTCGGAGTTGCTGGCAATATCAATGACACAATACTGTCTCTTGAAATAAAACATCTTTGGTTTCAGCACGACCATACATTACCATCTACTCTTGGATTGACGGTTTATGACAATCGTGTGCTTATTACTGGAGCGTTAGAAGATTTAGATTTAATGACTGCTGCTGTTCGTATTGCTTGGCAGCCAGAAAACACAAAAGAAGTCATTAATGAAATCGATGTTATTCCAGACTGGAGTGTTGTAAAAAAAGCTTACGACAAGCTGATTGAAGCCCAAATAAAAACAAAACTGCTGCTTGATAAAGATATTTCATCAATTAACTATCGAATGGTTGTTTTTAATCGTACGCTGTACTTGCTAGGAATTGCTAAAGACAAGACAGAGCTGGACAATGTAATTCATCATGCCCGAAATTTAGAATATGTCCGAAAAGTAATCAGCCACGTTAAGCTAAAAGAGCTTGAAAAAGCTGATTCGAATTAAAGAGTCTTTGACCATCTTTTATGAACCCAGAACCATTGTTCAGGTTTTTTACGAATCCAATCTTCATAAACTGAGTTTACTTTTCTCATAATAGTTGATGCGTTATCACTGTCTGAAAATTCTAGCGGTGGAAAAACGGTAAGGCGGAAATTTGTTCCTTCAAGACGTTCTGAACGCACCATAATAATCGGACTATTAAATTTAATAGCAAACTGTGCAAGAGCAGGTGCAGTCATAGCAGGACGACCGAAAAACTCGACAGGAATCCCATCATTCATTTTTTGGTCAGCAAGTATCCCTATATTTTCACCTTTTCTTAAAAGCTGAATTGCACGTCTTGCTCCTACTGAACCTTTTGGAAGCAACTCCCCTTTAATATCCAAACGAGTTTTATATATCCAATGAACAAGCGGATTATTTGGAGCTCTGTAAAAGCTGTGAAGTGGGAAATTCCCATATTTTGCAACAAGCCCTGTTAATTCCCAGTTTCCAAAATGAGCCGTAACAAACAAAGCTTGTTTGCCATGTAGAGAATCAAGAATTTCAGCCCCATTCAACTCAACATTTTTACCAATTTCCATTGAATTGACATGAGGAAACTCACCTAGATTCCTGCCTATATTATCCCACATGCGAATAATGATATTCTCGATTTCATCAGCACTTTTTTCAGGAAAAGACTGCCGCATATTGTCTCTTGCAACGTTGGTAACTTTCAGTTTTGCCCCAATAGCACGACCTATAAAACCACCTGTTGCAGAAGCTATGTTTAATGGCAGAATCTTAAAAAAACTAAAGACAATTACAGCAGCTAAAGCTTCTAAAGGATAGCAGACGTAACGTTTTAATATTTTTTTCATGGAAGCACGTCTTTCAGCAGAGTATCCAATGCAGACTCGTTTTCCCATTTTATTTTGATATTAGCAACATTGACTTGCTGACGTTGGTCTTTAGGAAGCCTTACCGAATCTTTTGCTGTTGTAACAGGGATTGCTCCAAGACTATATGCCTCGTCTAAAATTGGCTGAATATCTGTCGGTGCATAAGGATAATGATCCGCAAAATAGTGTACAGCAAGCACTTCACAACCCATTGATTCCAGCATGTTGAAAAACTTTTCAGGGCGACCTATTCCTGCAAAAGCAACGACTCTCTGTCCTGCAAGCTGTAAAGTTTTTTCATCAGGAACAAACTCAGCGTTAATAATATCCATGCCTTTTGGAGCAAACCTATAAACGTCTTTGGTGTCATTTCCAACAATTATCATTGCAGAAGCTCTTTTCATGCCCGTTTTAACAGGCTCTCGCAAAGGTCCTGCTGGAATAATTTTGCCGTTTCCTATTCCATAACCACCGTCCATGACTACAAGAGACAAGTCTTTTTCAAGAGCAGGATTTTGAAAACCATCGTCCATTATGATGGCTTCTGCTCCTGCATTTATAGCCATTTCAGCACCTGCAACACGGTCTGCATCTACCCATACAGGAGCAGTTTCTGCCAGAAGGAGAGGTTCGTCCCCAACATCAATAGAAGTGTGTTTTTCCAAATCAACCTGCACATCGAAAAGTACTCCGCCATAACCTCTAGTAAGGAAATGAACGTTGATATTTTTAGCTTTTAAGTGTTCAGCAATAGAAATGCAAATAGGCGTTTTCCCCGTTCCTCCTGCTGTAAGATTGCCTACACAAATGACAGGAACAGAGACTTTTTCAGGCTTTATAAGAGCCTGTCTAAAAGCTCCTCCAGCTGCGTACAGCCAGCCAATTGGTTCTAATGCTTTGGCTATTAAGCTGTTTCTATGTTTCCAAAAATCAGGAGTCCGCATTATTTGATAGCCTCAATATATGTAGTTAATTGTTCAGCCACTCTGTTGATAACTCCAGCTTCTTTTGTTGCATAGTCTTTAGAAGCTTTGCATTGTTTTTTACATTTTTCAGAGTCAGAAAGAAGCTCGATAATTTTTTCTTCAAGAGCTTGCTCATTCTTAACCTGTATCAAAGCCGATTCTTCAATCATATTTATCGTCATTTCAACAAAGTTTTCCATGTTTAAGCCTGCGATAACAGCACAGCCAAGGCGTGCCGCTTCCAAAGGATTCTGCCCACCTTTCCCAACAAGAGTTTTTCCTACAAACACAATTTTTGCAAGCCTGTAAAACAGCCCAAGCTCACCTATTGTATCGGCAAGATAAATATCCGTGTCAGGCTCGATTTTATCATTTTTAGACCTTCTTGCAACTTTAAGTTTAAGTTCTTTCAATTCTTTTTCAACCTCATCACCACGAGGAGGGTGTCTAGGAACAATAACAGTTAAAAGATTAGGTTCTGTTTGTTTGATTTTTTTGTGAATATTCCCTGCTATAGTTTCCTCGCCTGCATGAGTACTTGAAGCTAGCCATCGAGGTCTGTTTGCAAAAGCTTTTTCCAGCTCCTCCAATATGATTTTATCGGCAGGCAGAGGGGACGCTCCAAATTTAATATTACCAACGCATTTTGTTTTTTTAGCACCAAGCTTGTTAAGGCGTTCAACGTCTTGAACCGTCTGCCCTAAACACAAAGTAAATTGCTCTAAAATCGCACTGATAAAACACTTAAATTTTGACCACCTTTTAAATGAGCGGTCAGAAATCCGCCCGTTTATCAGTATCAGAGGAATGTCTAAATCAGCCGTTTGGGTTATCATGTTAGCCCAGAAATCAGATTCAAACCACAAAGCCATATCAGGCTTCCAATGGTCTAAAAACCGCTTAACGCAATAAGGGTGGTCAATGGGAACATATTGATGTATTGCCTTTTCTGGCAGACGTTCTTTCATAAGCTTTGCAGAAGTAAGAGTCCCAGTTGTTACCAAAACCGAAAGATTTTCATGTTCTTGAAGCAGTAATTCTATCAATGGAAGCATGGATAAAGACTCCCCAACACTAGCCCCATGCATCATTAAAAGCTGTCCGTCAGGTCTTTCTTTTCCAGCATACCCAAGCCTCTCCCCAAAACGCTCAAGGTCTTCCTTCCCCTTAGCCTTCCGCTTAGCAAGATAAACCCCAATAAAAGGATACATAATCATAATCAATATGCGATATAGTTTTAATAGCATTGGTTTACCTTTTTTCAGGTTCTATCGGATTAATCCCTATATAAACATCGGCTTGTTTTGTTAGTTCGTTTAGTTTGGTTTCCAATATTTTTTCATCTGTGTCTTTTGTGATTATTATTGGTTTTCCGACAATATATACGCCTTTGGAAAATGGCATTGCAAGTAGGAATCTGTCCCAGCTTTTGAAGATTTTTGCAGGGTTGGCTGAATGAGTTACTGGGATTATTGGAATATCTAACTTTTGAGCTAAATGAATTAGTTTTGAGTTATCTCTCATTCTTGGACCTTTAGGTCCGTCTGGAGTGATTCCTACTGAATACCCTTTGTTAATTGTTTCTGTGATTTTTCGCAAAGCAGATGCTCCGCCTCGGGTAGTAGAGCCTTCTATTGTTTCAATACCAAAATGACTGGCTGTTTCTGAAATAAGCTGACCGTCCCGATGTTTTGAAATGACTACATGCAAAGGTTTTTTGTGATTCCAAATAGGAGGCATCATTAAAAGTCTGCTGTGCCATACGGCTACAAGGACAGGCTTGTCCTCTTTCCAAAATGGTTCAAAGTTCTCTAAGCCGATTTTTTCCCAGCGTATGGTTTTATGAATTGCTTTAACTAAAAATGCAGCAAGCCAACAGATGAAACTTCGTACAGCTTTGTTGTTATTGATTTTTTTCATCAATGGCTTGAGTTTTATCATTTGTTTTTATTGAACTGCAATTCATAAAGATAAGCATAAGCTTTTTTACGCTCCATCAATTCGTCATGTGTGCCTGATTCAATCAGCTCGCCATTTTCAACTACATGAATTCTGCTTGCATTGACAATAGTTGAAAGCCTGTGAGCAATTACTATTGTTGTCCGCCCTTTCATCAATTCTTCAAGAGCCTTTTGCACTTTGCGTTCTGATTCAGTATCCAAAGCACTTGTAGCTTCATCAAGCAATAGAATAGGAGCATCTTTCAGCATAGCCCGAGCTATTGCCAAACGCTGTCTTTGCCCTCCTGAAAGCTTTAATCCACGCTCCCCAACAGCGGTGTCATATCCGTCAGGCAAAGCAGTAATAAAGTCATGTGCCGCCGCATGTTTGGCTGCATTTATGATTTCTTCATCAGTTGCACTTGACCGCCCATAGGCTATATTTTCACGAATAGTATCATCAAAAAGAGTAACTTCCTGACTTACAAGAGCCATGCTGTCCCGCAAAGATTCCAGCGTAACGTCCTGAATATTCTGCCCGTCTATTTTTACAGAGCCAGAGGTCGTGTCATAAAAACGAGGAATAAGATTTAATATAGTTGATTTTCCTG
>DAOWDM010000219.1 GCA_030639035.1 Alphaproteobacteria bacterium | reverse complement strand
GGTTTTTCCTGTCCCTTAATTTGCTTGATTCTATCGGCAGCTAATATTGACCGCATATCACGAGTCAGTTCACCTACTTTTGTATTGCCAGAATGACGAGCCATCTGAAGAACAGAATGAGCATCTGCAGTGCATTCTGTACCATGAGCAATCAAATAACTATCAATAGAAGAGCCTGTCATTTGCTCCATTCCACTGTTTTTACTTAATTCAGCGTCCATTGCATGACCAAACTCATGAAGGAGAATAGAGCGATTCATGTCTTCACGAGTAAGCCCCTCTTTTTCCATACGCTTTTCCATACCTGGAAGCTGTGATGTCATCACATCTCTCATATGATCTGGGTTGTCTCCTACCACAATCGCAACAGTACCTTTTGCTTCAAGAGAATCTTCTGTAACACCTCTTGGAAGTGTCATGCTGACAGGACTGTTTTGTGCAATAGCACGATCCGTAAGAAGAGCTTCTTCTCCACCTGATACTAGACTTTTTTCTTTAGATGCTGCTTTGTCCATTTTCTCTTGAAGATACATAAACATTGTTTTGCTAATGCTTCTGTCAGGAGAATCGTCCATTGCATATCTTGCTCTGACAACGTCAGGATCAATAACAAACAGTGTCATATTAGGCTGAACATTACGGAAACGTTCTTCCATTTCTTTGAAGAATTTATGGCTTTTTGTTTCTACAATATCATCATTTTCAGGTTTATTCTGTGTTACAACGTATCCATCTTTGGGATCAGCTACGATTCCATTTTCAGGTTTTGGAAGCTGCAAATAAGATGTGTTTCCTTTTGGAAGAACAGCAAATACAGGACGTTCCTGAATATATTCAGGATTGTTTTTTTCCGCTCCAGCTTCAAATACTTTTACAGAACTTTTAAAAAACTTGTCCAAAGCTTTTTGCATATCTTTTGGTAATCTTGCTTCTGTCATAACTTTTTAATCCTTACTTTATAACTTTAGGTACTTTAATTAATACTTCTAGTTCCAACTGGCACGTAATAAGCGTTTACTATTCCGCCGTCGCTGACTTCCGTAATCATAATTTCATCAGCCGTTGCAAGTTTCTCGCGTATATCGGGGTGAACATTTTTTATCTGTAGGGTTTGCTGTTCTGCACGATACAATATAGCTGAATCTTTTCGTACTGTTAAATGAGGGCTAACTCCTGGATTTCCTTCTGGAAGATTTAGAG
Source organism: Alphaproteobacteria bacterium (assembly GCA_030639035.1). Taxonomy (GTDB): domain Bacteria; phylum Pseudomonadota; class Alphaproteobacteria; order DAOWDM01; family DAOWDM01; genus DAOWDM01. Next base: position 2,820 of record DAOWDM010000219.1, on the reverse strand, counting down.
CAAGAAGTAAATCACCTTCTTCATTCTCGAGAATATCGGCTATAATGGAAAGATACAAAAGACACGCCTCCTTTAATTAAAAAACTTTCACTGTTGTCACTATTCTGCCAAAAAAATATTTAACCTGCAAGTGTTTTTTTGGACAAAACAAACAAAAGCACTAAATTTATTATATTTCATTGTACAGAAAGGGTATAAAAACCAACTGATAGTACTATAATATGTAAATTAAAAAAAAATTAAAAGGTTTTATTAGCTTATGAAGCATCTTTGTTTAATTGACGGCTCTGGTTACATTTATCGTGCATTTTACGGACTGCCTCCGATGACTCGTTCGGACGGAACTCCAGTGAATGCTGTGTACGGTTTTTCAAAAATGGTGATGAAGCTCATCAATGACATGCAGGCTGATTATGTAGCTGTAGTTTTTGATGTTGATAGAAAAACCTTTCGAAGCGATATTTATCCTGAGTACAAGGCTCACCGTCCGCCAGCTCCTGATGACCTTGTTCCTCAGTTTGGGCTTATTCGTGAAGCTGTTAAGGCTTTTAATATTCCATCTGTTGAAATGGCTGGATTCGAGGCTGATGATTTAATAGCAACATACGCAAAGCAGGCTGTTGAAAAAGGCATAAAAGTTACGATTGTATCATGCGATAAAGACCTTATGCAGCTTACAGATAATGAGAATTTGACTCTGTTTGACCCTATGAAAAACATTGAAATCGGGCTTGAGCAAGTGTTGAAAAAATTCGGAGTCTCTCCTGATAAAGTCATAGATGTACAGTCTTTGGCAGGAGACTCTTCAGACAATATTCCTGGAATTCCTGGTATTGGAGTAAAAACAGCGGCTCAACTTATTAACGAATATGGCGACCTTGAAACTCTGCTGTCTCATGCTCACGAAATTAAACAGCCCAAACGCAGGGAGCGGTTGATAGAACATGCAGATAAAGCACGAATCTCAAAAGAGCTTGTAACCTTAAAAACAGACGTTCCTACGACAAAAGAATTTGAAAGTTTTGTTTTAACAAAGCCAGATAGAGATACAGCTCTTGCATTTGTAGATGAGCAAAATTTTAACAGTTTAAGACCTGTAGTTGAAAAATGGATTAGTGAAAACGGAAATACTGCTGTTTTTGAACCTCAACCTGAAAAACATTATGAGTTGGTTCAGACGGCTGATGCTTTGAAAAAATGGGTGCAGACAGCGAGGAAAAACGGATTCGTTGCTGTTGATACAGAAACAACTTCGACTGATTCTTTTAATGCGAAACTTGTGGGAATTTCTCTTGCTACAGAGGTAGGAAAAGCCTGCTATATTCCTTTGCGTCATGTTTCTTCTTCAAATGCCCAAGGCTCACTTCTTTTTGGAGATGAGACAGCAGAAGATTCTTCATTAAAGCAGATTCCTGTTGCCGAGGCTTTGAAAATTCTCAAGCCTATGCTTGAAGATTCTGGAGTCTTAAAAATAGGTCATAACATTAAATATGACATGCAAATACTGGCTTTAGAAAGCACGTTAAGTATTAACATGACTCCAATAGATGACACTATGATGCTGTCTTATGTTTTAGACGGCAGGTTGCACGGTCATGGAATGGACGAACTGGCGGAGCTTCATTTTGGCTATGAAACCATCAAGTTCAAAGATGTATGCGGTTCTGGTTCTTCAGCTATAACTTTTGATAAAGTGTTGCTAGAGGAAGCTTTAAATTATGCGGCAGAAGATGCAGACATTACTTTGCGACTGCATAAGTTACTGAAAAGCCGCCTGATTGCGGAACATCTTGTTACGGTTTATGAAAAACTTGACCGTCCGCTGATTCCTATACTTGAAAAAATGGAATGCGAGGGGGTGAGTGTTGACACGATACAATTAAAAAAACTCAGCGAGGAATTTTCTAAATACATCAATGAAACAGCAGTTGAAATTTATGAGCTTGCAGGGGACGAATTTAACATAGGCTCACCTAAACAATTAGGTGAAATTTTGTTTGGCAAACTTGGATTAGAAGGCGGAAAGAAAAGCAAAAAAACTGGAGCATATTCAACCAGTGTTGATGTTCTGGAAGAACTGTCAAAACAAGGTGAAAAACTGCCCGAACTTGTTCTAAAATGGCGGCATTTTTCTAAACTGAAAAGCACTTATACAGATGCTTTAGCAAGGCAAATTCACCATAAAACCAAGCGTGTTCATACTTCTTATGGTCAAACAATGACTTCTACTGGCAGGCTTTCCTCTACAAATCCGAATTTGCAGAATATTCCTATACGTACAGAAAACGGACGTAAAATCCGTCAGGCTTTTGTTGCAAAAAAAGGATATAAACTGCTTGCAGCTGACTACTCGCAAATAGAATTAAGACTGCTTGCTCATGCAGCTGATATAACTGCTCTTAAGCAGGCTTTTGAAAATGGGATTGATATTCATGCGGCTACTGCCTCGCAAGTTTTTGGCGTTCCAGTCGAGGGCATGCCTCCTGAGATTCGCAGGAATGCAAAGGCTATCAACTTTGGCATTATATATGGAATGTCAGCTTTTGGACTTGCTCAACAATTGGATATTTCAAACTCGGAAGCTAAAGAATATATAGATACATATTTCAAACAATACCCAGGAATTCGTAAATATATGGAGCATACAAAAGAGGAAGCTCGAAAAAACGGATTTGTAAAAACTCCGCTAGGACGCAAATGTTATGTTCCTGAGATAAACAGCAAAAATCCGAAATACCGAAACGCTTCTGAAAGAGCAGCTATAAACGCACCTCTTCAGGGAGGAGCTGCTGATATTATTAAACTTGCAATGATACAATT
>DAOWDM010000076.1 GCA_030639035.1 Alphaproteobacteria bacterium | reverse complement strand
CTGAAAATGTAAATCTTTCAGTATTTAATGTTTTAGGTCAAAAAGTAGAAACCCTCGCTTCTGGTCGTTACTCTGCGGGTTCTCATACGGTTGAATTCGACGCCTCAGAGCATACATCTGGACTGTTTTTCTACCGCTTATCTCATGAAAAAGGCACTGCGATTATGTCTTCAGGGGGCTTAATAACAGATCCTATATCAGCAATTTCTCTTGGAATTGCTCTTATTTTTGGAACTGCTGGCTTGCCTCATGTTTTAATGCGTTTCTTTACAGTATCTGATGCTAAGACTGCTAGAAAATCGGTTTTTTATGCTACAGGCTTTATCGGATATTTTTATATTTTAACCTTTATCATAGGCTTTGCAGCGATTGTTCTTGTAAATTCAGAGACAGGAGTCCAAATGCTGTCAGAAGGTGGTAATACTGCTGCTATTCATATGGCAAGAGCCGTTGGCGGAGATGTTTTTCTAGGCTTTATTTCAGCTGTAGCATTTGCAACTATTGTTGCTGTTGTGTCAGGTTTAACACTTGCAGGAGCTACAGCAGTTTCCCATGATTTATACGCATGTGTAATTAGAAAAGGTGTAATTAAAGAATATAAAGAAATACAAATTTCAAAAATTGCAGCTGTTATTATTGGTCTTATAGCCGTTTTGTTTGGGATATTATTTGAAAAACAGAATATAGCTTTTATGGTAGGACTTGCTTTTGCAATTGCAGCTTCCGTCAATTTTCCAGTTCTGGTGCTTTCTCTTTATTGGAAAGGGTTGACTTCAAGAGGTGCTTTTTATGGTGGACTAATCGGGCTTGTAAGCTCGCTTACGCTTGTTGTTCTAGGTTCTACTATTTGGGTTGATATTTTAGGTAATGAGACTCCAATATTTCCTTATAAATACCCTGCTTTGTTTTCTGTAACAGCGGCTTTTGTAAGTATATATTTATTTTCTATTACTGATAAAAGCAAAGAATCTGAAAAGGAAAAAATCAAGTTTGATGTTCAGAATGTTCATGCCCAAATTGGAATAGGAGCAGTAGAAACAGATGCCTGATAGTTTTAGTTTTAAAAATCCTCCTTTTGACAGACTTAATGAGCAAGAGCGTCAAAACCTAACTAAATCACTGGATATTGCTTATTATACTACAGATGAGATTTTGATAAATGCAGGAGAATCTCCTGAAAATTTATATTTAATCATCAAAGGAGAGGTTAAAGAGCTAAATGGCGACGAAATCGTTGATTTTTACACCTCTCAAGATACTTTTGATGCTATTTCACTAATAAAAGGCAAGTCAAAGAACTCTTTTGTAGTTCAAGAAGAGCTTATTTGTTATCTAATTCCAAAAAAACTGTTTATTGAACTTACGACTAAAAACAAAAGTTTTGGGCAGTTTTTTTCTGAAAGTCTTGCAGAGAAACAAGAACATCAACTATCAATAGCAGACACTCAAAAACTGGCTTCATTTATGGTTGCAAGAATAGGGGACGCTTATCTGCACTCGCAGTCTATTGTTGAGCCTGAAACGACTATTCGGGACGCTTCTATTTATATGCGAGATAAAAAAATAACATCTCTGCTTGTAAAAAAAGCTGGAAAAGTTGGCTTTGTATCAGGGATAAACATTAGAGATGCAGTTGTTATAAGCGGAAAGTCAACAGACACTCTTGTTGCTGATATTGCTGTTTTTGACCATGTAACAATAGATGTTGATGATTTTTTGTTTGATGCTCAAGTTCTTATGACAAAACATCATATCCGCAGCATTCCAGTTATGGAAAATGGTGAAATAACAGGAGTTCTCGAGCTTACAGATTTATTGTCATATATTTCTGACCATTCACACCTTGTTGCACTTAAAATTGACAGAGCAGAAGACATTAAAGGGCTTGAAGAAGCAAGCAAAAGCATTACCCCGATGATATTCACTCTGCACAGCAGAGGAACTAAAATTCAGCATTTAACAGAGCTTGTAACAGACTTGAACAGAAAGATTTTCAAACGTCTTTTTGAATTTATAGCTCCTCCTGAAATGGTTAAAAACAGTTGCTTGATAGTAATGGGCAGTGAGGGACGCAGGGAACAAGTATTAAAAACTGACCAAGACAACGCCTTAATACTTCGTGATGATTCATTCTATGAGAAAGAAGTTAGGCGTGTTTGTGAGGCTTTTACAAAGGCTCTGCTTGATTTTGGTTATCCTCCATGCAAAGGAAACATGATGGTTTCCAATCCCGAATGGTCAAAATCACAAAAAGAATACAAAACAGCTATAAAAGAATGGATTTTAAAACCTGATGGAAAAACTCATGTAAAATTAGCTGCTTTTGTTGATTCTCAGCCCGTTGCAGGGGATTTTTCCATATTTGAGGATACAAGAAGCTATTTATTGTCCAAAATTGTAAGCAATGACAGCTTTTTCTCGCATTTTACTAAGCCTATTATAACATTTGACACCCCTTTAGGTATTTTTAAGCAGTTACAAGTCGAAAAAGGACTTCATAGCGGTAGATTAGACATTAAAACAGGCGGAATCTTCCCTATAGTTCACGGAGTCAGAGCATTAGCTCTTGAAAACGGGCTTCTTATAGGTTCTTCCAACACATTCGACCGCATTGATGCTCTTGTAGAAAAAGATATAATTGAAAAAGCTTTTGCTAAAAACTTAAAAGAAGCATTCCAGTTCCTTCTAAACCTAAAACTAACAGCCTTACTTGGGAAATCCATGTCAGGTGAAAGCGTTGACCGCTTCGTTCAAACCCACACTTTAAGCAAACTAGAACGAGACCTGCTAAAAGAATCCCTGCACATAGTCCGAGAATTTAAAAGTATTCTTGTCTATCACTTCAAACTTTCCCTATTCTCACCATGAGAATTCCAAACTTTATCAATAAAAGACGGTTGAAAGATGAACGCTATTCTTTTTTGTTTGAAAAAGATGAAAGCGATGAAATCGTTGCTTTTGATACGGAAACTACAGGTCTAAATCCTAAAACTGATGAATTATTATCAATTGGAGCTGTGAAAATCAGGGGAAACAAGATTTTAACTAGCGAAAGATTAGAGCTTGTCATCAAAACAGAATCTAAAATCAGCCCTGAAAGCATTAAAGTGCATCAATTGCGTCATATCGATGTTGCAAAAGGAATCGAACGGCAAGAAGCTTTGGAGCAGTTTCTTGACTTTATAGGTTCTCGTCCTTTGGTGAATTATTTTATCGAGTTTGATGCTGCAATGATAAATAAATATCTAAAGCCATGGCTGGGCATTACTTTGCCAAACAAACAAATAGAAGTTTCTGCAATGTATTATGACTACAAAGCCAAGCAAATTCGCAGTCAAATGTTTTTCGATGGGGATTTTGACATAAATTTAAGTTTTAGCAGTATCCGTAAAAACCTAGAACTACCAGAACGAGAACTGCACAACCCATTCTATGATGCTTTAACCGCAGCTTTAGCATACGTAAAGCTTAAACAGCTAAAATAATTTTCATAAAAACTAAATGTTGACAAAAAGACGATTTTATATACTATTATAAACTAATGTATCAAGGTTAATATGAGGAATCATAAAAATGTCTCTTTTTGATAAGTTTAAAAACAAAAATAAATCTTCCGAGAAAAACAGTGGTGTTATTGTTTTAAGGAATTCAGAAGGTAAACCTTTATTTGCAGCTCAAGCTGAAAATGTTGTAGAAGCTTTAGAAAAAGCAGCAAGAGATGGTGTGGAATTAAAAGGTCTTTGTTTAGAAAACTTAAAAATAAAAGGTTACAACGCTAAACCTGTGAATCTTGATAATCTTAAAGCTCCTAGTGCTATAATTAGCAACGTTAAATTTGAATATGTTTCAATGGAAAATGCAAATCTTAAAGAAGCATATTTTGATAATGTTACTATCTCAGATAGTTTTTTAAAGAATACGTCTTTGGAAGAGATAAGTGTTCGTCTAAACAGAAACCTTTTCAAAGAAGTAGGTCTTAAAATTAAAAAATCTGATTTAACAGATGTTAAATTTAAAGAGAAAGACTTTCAGCTTTGGTTGCACTATTTAAAAATCTCAAATTGTACAATCAATAAGGAAACAGCAATCAATTTAAGAAAAGACGATGTAAAAGTAAAAAACTGCAATGAAGTTGCTTCTAAAGAGGAAGCTACTCTTTCAAAGTTGGCTCTTTTAAAAGGATTTAAAGCATCTCGCTAAGGCTACTCAGTAATTAATAAAGGATCTATAAAATGTCACTTTTTGATAAATTAAAAAAAGACGGTAAATCTTCCGAGAAAAACAGCGGTGTTATTGTTTTAAGGAATTCAGAAGGTAAACCTTTATTCGCAACTAAGGCTGAAAATGTTGTAGAAGCTTTAGAAAAAGCAGCAAGAGATGGTGTGGAATTAAAAGGTCTTTGTTTAGAAAACTTAAAAATAAAAGGTGAAAAAGACAAGCCTGTAAATCTTAATAATCTTAAAGCTCCTTATGCTAAAATTTATAACGTTAAATTTGAGCATGTCTCTATGGAAAATGCAAACTTCTTTGATTCTGAGTTTAATAAGAGCACTATATCAAAATGTAATTTAAAAAATGCTTCTATGGATAATATAAGCGTAAAGCTTAATATGAGTCCTATAACAGGCACTAATTTTACAATAAAAGAATCAGACTTAACAGATGCTAGCTTTAGAGGCTATATATCCCACTTAAAAATCTCAAATTGTACGATTAATAAGGAAGAAGCTGTCTTTTTAAGAAATCGAGGTTTTGTAAAAATCAAAAACTGCAATGAAGTTGCTTCTAAAGAAGAAGACGCTCTTGTAAAGTTGGCTATGTTAAAAGGCGTGAATTCATCTCGTTAAAAAACAGTTTTTGATTAAAATCAGTCTGAAGCCAGCTCTGTTTTTCCTGTAACAACATCAAGGGCTATCAGGACCTTTTCTACTGTAGAGGCTTCAAAGGGGTCTAAGGCAACTTTTCTTAAATTTACACCTTGGATTTCACAAAAATCTTTTTCAGGTAGTCTTTCTACGTTTTGTTTGTCTGTAAGTTCAATCACTAGACGTATAGGTGTTTTTTCAACATGTTCAATTTTTGCAAGCCCTAGCCCTCGAACCTCTATAAGTCCTTTAATTATTTCTGGAGGAGATGCAAACAAGACTCCGTCTTCAGCTTTTATTTCTGTTTGGTCATCAGAAACAAGTTTTGCTCCACGACCTATTAGTCGCAATGCAAGGTCGGATTTCCCGCTTCCTGAAATTCCCATTATGAGTATTCCAGAACCTTTATAATCAACACTTGCCGCATATAGCATAATCATTTTTCAATCTCCAATGTTATTCATATAACCAAAGTACTATAAATTGATTGTATTTCTTTGCTTCCAACTCGCTGTTATGCTGAACTTGTTTGTGAGTGTCTTTCGCTTACGCTCAAGCTTTCCTACACCTTTGGTTTCAGTATCCACTTTCTTTTCCAATGCCAAGAGCATTGAGGCGTATATAGATTCTGTTTGCTGCATATTTCCTGCTCCAGCTTGGATTCCTGCGTTTAACATTTTTTCCGTTGCTTCTATAGGAACTGCGACAAGTCCATGTTCGTCAAGTATGTTCTGAATTTCGTTTTTTGAGAACTTATCTGGCATGGTTTTAACTCCTTTATAAAAAAAACAGTCACCAAAGAAAGTTTTTGGTGACTGGGAGTCAAAAACCGCAAAAAGACGGCACGGCGCTTTTAGCCGAAGCCTGTACATAACACCATCTCCCAGTCAAACTGAGAAACGACATTTTTATTTTCGATCTGATGTCACAGACCGCTTTTTGATAGGTTTTTGAAGCCCAAAGCATGGATTTTGCCACGCTCTAGTATGCAAGAGTAGAGATAGCGAGCAGAAACGTCAAGTTTTCAATAGAATAAAAAATCTTCGTGTATTACAGGCATAAACACTATAATATAATGTAAATGATTTAATTCAAAGGGGAAACAGGCGTGTACATTATTACAGGTGGTGCAGGATTTATTGGCTCTAACATTGTTGCTGCTCTCGAAGCTCGTGGAGAAACTGACATTGTTATTGTCGATAGATTGAGAAATGCCCAAAAATGGCGAAACATTGCAAAGCATGAAATCTATGACATAGTATCCCCTGATGATATTTTCGAATATCTTAATGGACGACAAACAGCTGTTGAAGCTGTTATTCATATGGGGGCAGTCTCATCAACAATGGAAACAGATGTTGATAAAATTTTCGCAAATAATTTCTCCTTGTCATATGGTTTGTGGAAATGGTGTGCTTTTAATGGAACAAGGTTTATATATGCTTCATCAGCCTCTACATATGGCGATGGCTCTAATGGTTTCAAAGACAATTATTCTATAGAAGGGCTTGCTAAACTGCGTCCGCTTAATGCGTATGGCTGGAGCAAGCATATTTTTGACCGCAAAGTAGCAAGAATGATTACAGCTAAAGGACAAATTCCAAGACAATGGGCTGGACTGAAGTTCTTTAATGTTTATGGTCCAAATGAATATCACAAAGGAGTACAGCAAAGCGTTATTTCTCATATTTTTCCTCACGCCAGAGAAAACGTTACCTGTTCGCTTTTTAGATCTTACAAGCCAGATTATGAAGATGGCGGTCAACTTCGTGATTTCGTATGGGTAGGTGATGTTGTTAATGTTGTTTTATGGTTATTGGATAATCCTAATGTAAATGGAATTTATAATGTAGGAAGCGGAAAAGCCCGCAGTTTTAATGATTTAGCTAAGGCTACATACAGAGCTATGAATCTTGAGCCTAAAATAAAGTATATTGATGCACCAAATAAGATTCGTGGTAAATATCAATACTTTACAGAAGCTCCTATGGATAGTCTTCGTGCAACAGGGTATAACAAGCCGTCTACATCTCTTGAAGATGGCGTTACAAAATATGTCTGTGAATTTCTGAATACTTCTGACCCTTATAGATAAAGCTGATGAGTCTGCCTTATCCAGATATTGAACCGATATTATTCCAGCTCGGTCCTGTAGCTATCAGGTGGTATTCCTGTGCCTATATTATAGGTCTTCTTGGTGGTTGGTGGCAGGTAAAAGCTTATGCAAAACGCACCGCTGTTCTTTCTCAAGTTGAAGTCGATGATTTTTTGACTTGGAATGTTCTTGGTGTTGTTTTGGGCGGTCGTCTTGGGTATGTGCTTTTTTATAATTTCCCATATTACATTTCAAATCCGCTTCAAGCTCTTCAAGTATGGAAAGGCGGAATGTCTTTTCATGGAGGTTTGCTTGGAGTATTCATTGCTGCAATTATTTTTACAAGAATAAAAAAACGTAGCCTTTTAGCTCTTGGAGATATGATAGCCTGTGCCGTGCCGATAGGGCTTTTCCTTGGACGGCTGGCAAATTTTATCAATGGAGAGCTGTTTGGGCGTGTTGCTTATGATGTTCCGTGGTCTTTTGTTTTTCCAAACGGCGGAAATTTGCCAAGACACCCTAGCCAGATATACGAGGCTCTGCTTGAAGGGCTGTTGATGTATATAATTTTAAATCTTTTGT
>DAOWDM010000096.1 GCA_030639035.1 Alphaproteobacteria bacterium | reverse complement strand
TTAACGTTATTTCTTGCAAGCGTTCCGTCTTCGCTTTTCCGAATCATATTCATCGATAACTCCTGATTTGCATTCTTTTTTGAAGATAAATCATCAAAAATAAAAAATACATTCCTGTCATCGAATTAAGTAACATCTACAGCAATGACAGCGGAGTGGCGTTTTTTAGCAACAGTTTCCTTTAACATTAGCTATTCTATAAAGCCTTTTTCCATATTTCACTCATCTCCGACCAATCAGCTTTCTTACTCTATCTTGGCGTTTTGCTCAAACAAAGCTCTTAGTTTTTGGAAAAAGAAAGAATTAAGTATACTGTCCCTTGAATTCCTGTCCCCTGAATTCCACCCTGAATTCTAGGAATGACAGCGGAGTAATTGTATAGTATATTTATCTCTGTTTTTTCTTCATTGCAAAATCTATTGTAGCTGTTTTTTCAATTTTTGAGACATTCTGCACAGCGAGTTCTTTAGAAAGCTCTGTTATTTTCTCGCCATCTTTGTGTCTATAGTCTTTTGCAAACTGGTCTGGCTGAATAAGACGAACAGCATCACCTTGTTTCAAGATTACAGCTCCATTTTCAAACTTTTGAGGCGATGCTCCTGGTCCTTCGAACTCACCTTTTCCGATAAGAAAAACAGCTTGGCATACGTCTCTATCATCACGCCTATGCAAGCCATAACATTCATGATTAGTGCTGGCTGTTTCTACAGCATTCATTTTGCTATTGATAAAATCTTTATCTGAATCGTATCTATCTTCCAAACCAATAGTTTCTTTAGCATATTTTAATATTTCTTTTAAATTATCAAGATTAAGATTCTCTGGATTTCCTTTACTAAGACGATCTATTTTAGTCTGAAGTGCTTTAGCTGTTGCTGGTTTCACTCCGTTGAATATAATCACGCCTTGACCATCGGTTGCTACACCCTGATCACAATTATCCTTATAATTAAAGAACTTTAGTCCTTCACCTTTAACAGAATTGCCTTCCCAATCCTTCACCTCAAAAGCTTCACCTTTCATTTTAGGTATAGGAAGAATAAACTTCATAGCACTGGAAACAACAGGAGTAGAATTGTTTTCTGAAAAATCCAATTGTTCTGCTTTTATAACACGTTGTAACATTTCTCACCTCGCTTTTGTCCATTTGTCATTTTATTCTATAAAGCCACTGTTTGTTTGTCAAGTATCTTCTTTTTGCCTCTTATCTCCGACCAATCAGCTTTCTTACTCTATCTTGGCGTTTTGCTTTTAAGCCTAGGATTTTTCTGGCTTCGTCTGGGGTGGCTATTTCTCTGCCTAGTTCTTTTGCTATTCTTACTATTTTTTGTACTAAGGCTAGGTTTGTTGTAAGAGAGCCGTCTTGGGCGTAGATGTTGTCTTCAAGACCTACTCGGACATGACCGCCCATTAGAATGGCGGCGGTGGCTAGTTGGATTTGGGCTTTTCCAACGCCTGTGGCTGTCCATGTTGAGCCTTCAGGAACGCTTTCTGCCATAAACTGTAGATTCCTGACGTTTCCAGCCATAGAACCAGCTACTCCAAGTACAAAATTATAGTGAACTGGAGCTTTTAAAATACCTTTTTTCACTAGAAACTTTGCGTTGCTAATCATGCCGTTTTCAAAACATTCTATTTCAGGCTTTACGTTGTTTTCATTGAATGCTTTTGCTAAATCCATAATGAAACTTGGGTGGTTTTCGTAAATCAGCCCTGGCATATTGTTTGAACCAGTTGTAAAAGAAGCCATTTCAGGCTGTAAGCGAACAGGGTTTATTCTAGCGTTCCAGTCGTTCCCTGCCCTTGCTCCAGTAGAAAGCTGAATTATTACATTCGGAGCAGCCTCTTTAATTTTTTTTGCGTTTTCTTTGAAAGTTTTAATATCCAAAGTCGGGCGTTGATGCTCGTCTCTGGCGTGAACATGGAAAAGCGATGCTCCAGCATCTGCACAGACTTTTACATCTGCCGCCATTTCTTCTGCTGTAACAGGCACATGAGGAGTCATTTCCTTTGTAGGAACATTTCCTGTCAAAGATACTGTAATAATTAGCTTTTCCATGTTCTTTTTTCCTTAATTTATCTGCCAATAATGTAGCCGTTAGGGTCAACTACGTTTCTTAAAATGTCGAGTTCTTTTTCTGTAGGAGGAGCTGTATCAGTAATTTTATCAGCCCACAGCAATTCAAATCCACAGTTTTCCTGAATGTCTTTCCTGTCATAACCTGGATTAATTGAAAGAACTTTCATACGTTTTGATTCTTCATCAAATCCCATAATTGCCATGTTAGTTATGATTCTGTAAGGTCCTGAATCTTTTGGGAGTCCAGCTTCTTCTCGTGATTTTCCACCTGTCAAATATCCAGGGGAAGTCAAGAAATCAAGTTTCTCGGTAAAACGTCTCGAATCCTGCGGAGTCATCATCAATGTTTTATGGCACAAAGAAGCCAAGTCATTTGCTCCGCCTGAACCTGGGAAGCGTGTTTTTGGCATAGCGTGATTATTGCCAATCATTGTGGAGTTAATGTTGCCGTACATATCTATTTGAGCTCCACCTAAAAAACAGTAGTCAACCATTCCACGCTGACAACTTTCCATAATATCAGGCATAGAGCTTGTCATAATTGCTCTGTGTGTAGTTCTGGAGTCTCCAACAGAAATTGGCATTGTCCGCAAGACAGGGGCAACTCCACCAGCTTCAAACATGATTGTAAGGTTTGGGGAAATCGTTTTCTGAGACAGCATAGCTGCTGCACATGGAGCACCTGTTCCAACAACAACAATAGCATTGTCTTCTAAAATTCTAGCGGCAACGCAAATCATCAATTCCATAGGTTTGTAATCGGTCATTATTTTTCTCCCATATCAATAAGATTTTCTATCGCACGCAGTTTAGTGATTTTTTCTATACCTCCATTGAGTTCAAGGTACTCATAGAAATTCTTTGTATCATAAATCTGCTGTTTGAAAAATTCAGCAAATTCTTCTGGATTCTTTTCTTTTTTCAACCATGACATCAAATATTCTTCATCAGAGTAATAGCGGAACGGCATATTACCTGGGTAACTGCCGAAAGGAACTTCTATTACTGCATCAACACACCAAAAAGGAATAATTGTTGATGATGGAGCTTGCCTGAATGATTCTGTTGGAACGATTCGTTCTGCTGTAATAACGACTCGCTTTGATGCTTTAGCAAGGTCTTCATCTGAAACTGAAGCTCCATAAATTCGGCAGTTGCCGTAGATGTCTGCCTCATGCACATGAATAGCGGCAAAATCAGGGTATAAAGCAGGAAGAGCAGCATATTTCTGACCTGTAAACGGGCATTCTATTTCTTTTGCAGCACTGTATTTGAAAGTATCTGTGCCTAGCATGCTTCTTGCTGGCATAAAGGAAATTCCCATCGCAGCGGCTTTTAATCTCCAAGAAAGAACAGCATTAGTCCACTCGGTTATCTGGATTTTTCCACTTTGAACAGCTTTTCTTGCATTAGCTGAAAGTCCACGTGCTTCCAGCCCTACAATATAGGCAATATCGCACTTGCTTATACATTCTCCACCGACAAGAACTTGGAAGTCATGGGTTGAAGTATGCCCTGCGAATCCAAGATTTTTTTTCTTTTGCCTTACGATTTCGTGGATTATAGCTGTAGGGATTCGATTCGCTCCGAATCCGCCAATAGAAATATAATCGCCATCATTGACCATTGTTTTAACAACATTTTCGACTGTTGAAAGCTTGGATTTAAGAGAGCGAGACTTGTTTTTGAAAAAATCTCGAGCATTATCTGGGTTAGGATCTGTGAAAAGTTCATTTTTTCCACTTTTTAGTTCCATAGAAGAGCTTTTGTCAGATGTTGTCATTAGCTTGATTTTCCTTAAAAAACTGTGGTTAACTGTTAAAAAATCCGATACAAAATTTTATCATTAAAAATAAGTTATCAGATGCAGTTTTTTGATACAACAATTCTGTCTTGTCATATTGGAATATGCCTTGTATTTTAACTTAGAGTTAGACGAAAACTTTATTGAAAGCAATAAAACGAAATGACACATATTATTCATCGTCAGCCATCTGCGGATTATCCTGTTGTTGCCAAAGGCGACGGGGTTTATCTAATTGATTCTACAGGAAAGCGTTATCTTGATGCATGCGGGGGGGCTGCTGTGTCCTGCCTTGGTCATAGTGATGATGATATTCGCAAGGCTATTGCATCTCAGGTGAATAAGATTGCTTATGCTCATTCAAGTTTTTTTACAAATGAGCCTATGGAGAAACTGGCTGATTATCTGGTGGAAAAATCACCGACAGGACTTGATTGGGTTTATTTCGTGTCTGGTGGTTCAGAAGCTGTTGAAACTGCTTTGAAAATCGCAAGGCAGTATTTTGTAGAATCAGGTCAGCCTAAACGCTCAAAAATTATATCCAGACGTCAAAGCTATCACGGAAACACGCTTGGCACTCTTGCCGCTGGAGGCAATGCTTTACGTCAGGAACATTTTAAGCCTTTGCTTATAAATGTTGAACATATTGCCCCATGTTATGCTTACAGATATCAAAAAGAAGACGAGACTGAAGAAGAATACGGCTTGCGTGCTGCAAATGAACTTGATGTTGCGATTCGCAAGTTAGGCTCTGAAAATGTAGCAGCTTTTATTGCCGAACCTGTAGTTGGCTCAACTATCGGAGCAGCTCCTGCTGTTAAAGGATACTTGAAGCGAATTCGGGAAATCTGCGACTATCATGGCGTGCTTTTGATATTTGATGAAGTTATGTGCGGAATGGGACGGACAGGAACTTTATTTGCTTGCGAACAAGACGGTGTTGCTCCTGATATTCTAACGATTGCCAAGGCTTTGGGGGCAGGCTATCAGCCGATAGGAGCGACTCTTGTAAGTGATAAAATATACAGTCAAATATTGAATGGTTCAGGCTTTTTCCAGCATGGGCATACTTATGTAGGTCATGCTACGGCTTGTGCTGCTGCTTTGGCTGTTCAGTACAAGATTAGGGACAATAACATTCTTGAAAATGTTCAAAAAATGGGAGCTTTACTTAAAGAAAAGCTTGTTGAACGTTTTGGTAATCACCCGAATGTCGGAAATATTAGAGGGCGAGGCTTATTCATTGGTCTGGAATTTGTTGCTGATAAAAAAACAAAAAAGCCGTTTGACCCAAGTCTTAAACTCAATAAACTTATCAAGAAAGAGGCTTTTGAAAGAGGCTTGATGTGTTATTGCATGGGCGGAACTATTGATGGGAAGAATGGCGATCATCTTCTTCTTGCCCCTCCATATATTATTAATGAAAAGCATGTTTTCGAAATTGTAGATAAGATTGATGAAGTTATTTCAGCTGTAATAAAAAAAGCATAATAAGGGAACACTGAATGAGAGGCTTTTTAATCAGCATATTGTGTGTTTCTATCATAATAATATCTCATGAAGCTTTTGCTATAGA
>DAOWDM010000183.1 GCA_030639035.1 Alphaproteobacteria bacterium | reverse complement strand
TTAACGTTTGTTCTTTCAATGCACGATATGTTTGTATGCTGGGCATCGGGGGCTTGTCTTTACTGCTTGTCTGAAAAAAAGCTGACGACTCCAGATGAGTTTATAAAAGAGCATGAGCTGACATTCTGGTTTTCAACTCCTTCAACTGCTATGTTGGTGAAAAAGCGTGAAAAGCTGGAATCCGATGCTTTTCCTTCTCTTTCTTTCAGTCTTTTCTGTGGGGGCGAGTTGTCGGTAGAGCTGGCAAATGAATGGAAAAATGCAGCTCCTAATTCAATTATTGAAAACTTATATGGACCTACAGAAGTTACAGCAGCTGTTACAGTTTATCAGTATGATGCTGAAAAAGATGCAAGAATAGCACTACCTATGATTCCTTTAGGAGTCCCTTTATCTGGGCAAGAGGTCATTCTTCTTGATATATCAGGTGAGCCAGTAAATACAGAAGAAATAGGCGAGCTGTGTATTGGCGGAGATTTTCTAACTCCTGGTTGCTGGAACAGTCGTTATATTGAGGAAAACCGTTTTATTTATAAAAAATTTGCTGGAAAAGACAGCGAATACTGGTATTGCACGGATAGTCTTGCCTGTTGGAACAATGAAGTAGGGCTTATATACAACGGAAAAATAAAAAGAAATATATAGAACAAGGTTTACATTTTACAATTTCATTGGTAGCTTTCGCACAAATTGATTCTGTCCTTAAAATAAGATTGGTTTCATTAACATGAAAATTCTGACAGGCAGCAGCAACCGTCCATTTGCTGAAGGTGTAGTTAAATATCTTGATATAAATCTTACAAAAGCAAATTTCAGACGTTTTTCTGATATGGAAGTTTTTGTTGAAGTTAAGGAAAACGTCCGAGGTGAAGATGTTTTTCTGATACAGTCTACTTCTTATCCAGCGAATGATAATCTTATGGAACTTCTTATTTGCATTGATGCTCTTAGAAGAGGTTCTGCAAGACGTATAACGGCTGTAATCCCATATTTTGGTTATGCTCGTCAGGACAGAAAAACTGAACCTAGAACTCCTATTTCTGCCAAGCTGGTAGCAAATCTTTTAGTAAAAGCTGGAGCAGATAGAATTGTTACTCTTGACCTCCATGCGACTCAGATACAGGGCTTTTTTGATATTCCTATGGACAATCTTTTTGCCCAGCCTGTGTTTGCAAAAGATATTGAGTTTGAATTCCGAGGAAATGAAAAGCCTATGATAGTTTCCCCTGATGTAGGGGGTGTGCTGCGTGCCAGAGGGCTTGCTAAACGTCTTGATACAGAACTAGCTATTATTGATAAACGTCGGGAACGTGCTGGTGTTTCAGAAGTAATGAACATCATTGGTGAGGTTAAAGACCGAAACTGCATACTTATTGATGATATTGTAGATTCTGCAGGAACTTTATGTAATGCTGCTGAAGCAATAATGCAAAATGGTGCTAAATCGGTTCATGCTTATGTAACTCATGGAGTTCTGTCAGGAACAGCAATTTCTAGAATAAACGATTCACCTTTAAAAACGTTTGTAATTACAGACAGTATTGATTCTTCTGAAGAGTTTAAGAAAACAAAAAAAATACGTACTGTTTCTGTTGCTCCTTTATTGGGTGAAGCTATTTTACGGATAAGTGAAGAGCGTTCAG
This sequence comes from Alphaproteobacteria bacterium, assembly GCA_030639035.1. Classification (GTDB taxonomy): domain Bacteria; phylum Pseudomonadota; class Alphaproteobacteria; order DAOWDM01; family DAOWDM01; genus DAOWDM01. Next base: position 1,135 of record DAOWDM010000183.1, on the reverse strand, counting down.
TATCAAGCCTGTTTCTTTAGAAAATCTAGAGCAGCCTTAGTTTAATAGAACACAGCCTTTATTTTTCAAGGCTTCTGTGTCTGCGAAAATATCTAATCATATACTGTTTAACAGGATAATCTTTTTTTGCACTGGACAGCCATTTATCGAATGTGTTTTCTTTGCCACTTTTTATTAGCCATTTAACGCTTTCCTGTAATTCTTTTTCTGTCTTGCCAGTCTTTAAAAGAAGTGTGGTAAGGCGGTTTATGGCTTTTAAATGCCCCTGTTCAGCAGCTTTCCTATACCATTTTATTGCAGATTGAACATCTGCATCAGATAAAGACTTTTCTTTATTTTTAATGTCTTTTTCATAAGAAAGTCCTTTTTGATATTGAAGCTCCTTGTCGTTTTTTCTAAGTTTTCCATTTTCTTCATAATAAACAAAATTAAAACAACAAGAGTTAGCAGAATCAAAAGTTATGGAATCTCCAGTTTTTATATTTACAAGTTTAAGTTTGTTTTTCCATTCCATGTCATTTGGATAAACACCTTTGCCAAAAACTATGAAATTATTAAATTCCCATGACCAAAGTTTTTCTGAGTCTTTTGGTCTTTTTTTAGAGGTGCTACACGATTTATTTATAGTGTCTTTTCCCCATTTCTTATTAAAAACAAGAATATCTGCTCCCAAGCCTGCCTTGATAATATCGTTTCCAGCACCTGCCTCAATAATATCGTTTCCATGAGAAGAATCTATTTTATCTGCACCGCCATTTCCAATAATAGTAACGTTTCCATGAACGTTTTTAATAACATTGTCGTTATTATCCCCTGCTAATATAGCACCATTAGTATTAGCATGAGGAACATCAATGTTTTTAATTTGTGGAAATGTTGTGTGAAACGACTTTTCAAGAGAAAGATCAAAATCATTAAAAACCCATTTTAATCCTTCTCCACCTACATGCTTAACAATTCGTTTTGCAGGAAGAATTTCTTTACGCTGCATTTCTATTAGTAAATCATAGAGTTTTGTTGCTTCTTTATAAACGACAAGGTATATGTTCAGCAGATTATTCCGTGTAGTTGGACTAATCCGAGAGCAAACTTGGTATTGGGGCGTGGAATGATAATAAACCCAGACCTGTTGTTA
>DAOWDM010000217.1 GCA_030639035.1 Alphaproteobacteria bacterium | reverse complement strand
TTGCTAAAAAAGGTTTGAAAGACGGCAGTCTGCAAAAAATGACTGACGAGGAAGTTCTTGAAGCTTCAAGGGATATTGTAAATAAATCAAGTTGCACAAAAGCTCAGGTAGCATCTTATATTCTAGACGCAGCACAAGGCACAAAAAACCCAATTATTGAAGCTGCAAAAGAACGTGATGAGCAAGCTCGCAACAACATGACGCTTGATCGCAAGGAAATAGATGCAAAACATGATGAAAGCTACAATCAATATGTAGAAGGTCGCACTAAAATGATCCGAAAAGCTGTAGGTCTTCCTGAAGAAAAAAAGACTGAAAAAGATTCAGGCAATGAAGAAGACAAAAGCTTTATAAAAACATATAGAATGTTTAAGCAAAAAGAAGAAAAAAAAGAACTCGACAAATGGAAAAACGATTTAGCTAGACATCTTTCTAAAAAAGGCGGCGACAGAAAAGCTCTTTTAGAAATCATTTCTTCTGAAAAAGATAAAGTTCGCAAATTAGATGTAAACGATGTGGTTGCAAAGCAAAAGATTGCAATCATGAATGTTTTGCTTACAGAGCCTGAAATTATTATCAACCTAGCAAATGCAAAAAAAGTTGTGAAGTCAGAAATTCAGAAAACAGAAGCTCCTAAAAGTGAAGCCAAAGGAATAGAAGCTGCTGGTGAATTTGTTTCTCTTGCTATAAAATCATACGAGATTGCAGAAAAAGGGATTGAAAAAGCTTTAAAGCGTAAAGACTCAACTCTTTCGATAGATGGGCAAATGAAGGTACTTTCTTCTGAACGTCGTGATTATAAAAAACTGCTTAAAGCAGAACGAGCAACACAAGTTGCAGCTTTTAAAGTTCGCAAAGATCCTGTCGCATGGGCAGCTGTTAAGGAAAATCCTGAAATTTCAGCTCTTGTTACAGAAAAATCTAAACAGAGACATGCTCAATGGGTAGATAAGTATCATTCAAATCTGCTTGAAAATAAAACTGATGTTACATCAGAGTTAATAGCTGGTGTGTTATCAAGTAAAATTGACATTCTAGTAGAAGTTGGTAGCAGTGATGTTTTGCTTAAAGCACTAAGGAAAGTAGATGCAAAAACAGCAAACAAATATCTAAAACAAGAAAAGAAAGAAACACCTGTTGCAGCTATTGTAAAAAATCGAGTAGCATCTCGTTAAATACAGTGTCGTTTTTCTAACATAAAACGCAAAGACCATCTTAAAAAGAAGCCATTAAACTTAATGGCTTCTTTTTGCTTTAATAAAGCAATAGGCTATATAGCTAAATCGTTTAATAATGATTATTATTTCTCTACCTCCAATTCACTGTCATGCTGAACTTGTTTGTGAGGGTCTCTCGCTTTGCTCAAGCTTCATCTATGCCTACGGCTCAGTATCTTCTTACTTTTATTTAAAAGGAGTTCCTGAAACAAGCTCAGAATAACAACTGAGATGTAAACTTTGCATCAACTATAAACAAAAAACCACATTGAAATGTCACTGTAAAAACAAAAAGAACCAGCCTTTTTGTGTTTTTTTTAACAAAAACACTTGCTTTTTGTTTTGTTTTGTACAAAAATAACTTGTACTAAATTATTTTAAATTAAACTTTTATTTATTTTGGTTAAAGTATAAGGTTTTGTAGGGAGTAGCGATTATGGAAACAGAAAACAAACAAAAAGAATCCGTTCTTGAAAATCGGTTGAATGCACCTTTGATGCGTCTTCGTATATCCCTTTTTGACAAAATTTCTAGAAAAGATTTTTCTCATGAGGATTTGGATAAGTTTGTTGCAGACATCATTTCTGAAATTCCTGATGATAAAACAAAAAAAGAAGCTATAAAAGCTCATTCTGCTGTTGAAATGGGTCGCATTGCAGGTTCTAGCATGGCAATACCTGAAGTAAACACTCCTGCTCAACAGCTTATATGGGCAGCAAATCTTGCATACTTGCATTTAAATCCTAATGCTCAAGATGGTTGGGATAAAGAATATCGTGGTGCAACTGTTGCAAAAACTCCTTTATGGAAGAAACTCCTTAAATCAGAACGTGTTAAAATGGAAAAGCTAAGATATGCTTTACATCTTTCTTCATGCGTTAAAAATCCTGAGGCAAAACTGCGTTGGGGTGAACCAGGTTCTTGGTTTTATAACGATCCTAAAGCAAATATGGTTAATCTTGATCTTATGCAGTCCATGCTTCTTGGTTTTGAGCATTCCAGAAGTGTTGCATTGCATGAAGTAGGACATGCTGAACTTACTGTTGATTTTACACCTAAAATGCACGAAGTGCATGACAGAGTAACAGAGCTTCAAAAAGTTACAAAAAAACGTAAACTTACAAAAGAAGAATACAAAGAATATTCGCTTTTGTCTGTTGAGTGGAAACTTAGATTTCAGATTTTTAATGCTGCGGAAGACAACTGTGTAAACCGTTATGCAAAAGTAATTGGGGACAAGCAATATCAGGATTACGGGTCTTCTTTAAATCATATGGAAACTATTCTTCACAGAGTAGGTTTGAAAGAAGAAGAAAGTACTCTTGGTAAAATAAAGGGGCTTGCTTTTAAACGCGAAGAAGATTCTCCAGAAGCAAAATTTCAAGCTCTTTCAACAGCAATTAATCTTAGTTTTTTCAAAGAAAATGGAATGTTTGAAGGAACAGATGAGGACTGGAAAACATTAGGCGTTAATCCTAAAAAAGTTGCCGAGCTTGGAAAAGATGCAGGTAAAAGCTTTGATGACCTTATAAATGCATGCGACAGTATGCCTGATAAAGAAGAATCTGGTATATTATCAAAACTGTCATTGAAAAAATCAGAACCAACAAGCGTAGCTTGGCTACAGCCTGAATTGACTATGACAAGGCGTGAGCGAGCTAAAGGAGCACATTTTTATAATAAAAAAGTCTTGGAACTGAATGCTAAACGAAATGATATTATTGACGAAATATATGAAGATTTTGCAAAAGATGTTGTTGCTGAAATCTTGAAAAAATATGAAAAACAACTTGACGATCAGCTTGATAACAACCAACAGGGAACGGAAAGCCAAAGCGGTGATGAAAGCCGTGAGCAAGAAGGACAGGACGGACAAGAAGGAGCAGAAGGTTCTTCTCAAGGACAAGGTAGTTCTTCTATGCCTGTTGAAGGAATGGAAGAAAATCAACCTGATGAAGGAAGTGATGTTTCTGAAACTCCAGAAGAAGCCAGAAAAGAAGAAAGAGAGCAGAATCAGGACGAGCAAGACTCTAGCGATGGTGGAGAAGGAAGCGATTCCGAAGACGATAAAGACTCTGATGATTCCAGCGGAGGCGGCGGAGAAGGAAGCGATTCCGAAGATGAGAAAGACTCCGATGATTCCAGCGGAGGTGGCGGAGAAGGAAGCGATTCCGAAGATGAGAAAGACTCCGAGGATTCCAGCGGAGGCGGCGAAGAAGGAAGCGATTCCGAAGATGAGAAAGACTCCGATGATTCCAGCGGA
>DAOWDM010000193.1 GCA_030639035.1 Alphaproteobacteria bacterium | reverse complement strand
ATTTTTAAATTCTGTATCTGGTTGTTTTTCAGAGTTTTCTTCCGATGTTATTTCAGCTTTTTGAGTTATGTTTTTTGTAGTTTCGTTTGCTACAGAATCAATAGCAAAAGAATTTGCATGATTGCTATGTAAGAACAGAATTATAGAGAACGTAAGCAGAAAAATCTTACCCATAGTCTAATACCTTTATGACAGCATTTGAAATAAACACCAATTATAAATCGTAATTTATAAAAAATACAAGCTATATTTTCCAACTGTTAATCTATGGCGTAAATATGGAGTTCGGTAGAAACTCTTGTTATGACTGAAAAAGAAGTACAAAAGAAATTCGGGCTTATCATAAGAGAGCTTCGGAAAAAGCATAGGTTAACACAGGCTAAACTTGCTGAAGCTATTGGCTTGCAAGATGAGACTATTTCCAACATTGAACGAGGCTTATCCTCAACTCGCATCAAAACCGCTGTAAGCCTTGCCCGTGTCTTTGAAATAGAACTAAAAGACCTATTCGACTTCCCACCCGAAACCAAAACCGAAAAAGCAAAGCACAATTCCCAAAAAGAACTCCAAGAAATAATCTCAACCTGCAACGAAAAAACCACCACCGCCATAATAAAAACCGCCCGAATAATGGCTGAGTTGAATATTATGTGAAATCATTGCAGATTGATTGTTTTAAGGGTATCGTTTGTTCCCTTGTAAAAGCTGAAACTTTTACTGCTATCAAATAAACAATGGTTTTGTGAAAATGTGTGATTATTCAAATTTTAAGATTTTGGAAGAGAAGATTCCTCAATTAGCTGAAATTGGAAAGTTTGCTGAGGAGTATATTTATAGTGATCCACAGTCTTCTATTTCTAAAACAAGGCTTTTTGCAGAGAGTTTTGTTAAAATATTATGCAGAACTCACAACATAGAAGCTGATTCTGATAAGAGTTTTTACGAACTTTTAACTGGAGCTGATTTTAAGCAAATTGTGCCTACAGTTATTCTTGATAAACTTCATATTGTTAGAAGAATTGCCAACAGAGCCATACATGGCAATAATATCCGAAAAAAAGAAGCAGAAATTACTCTCAAGCAAATTTACGATATAAGTAAATGGCTTGCTATTGTGTACCTTAAAGCCAATAAAAATGATGTTCCAGACTTCATAATTTCCCCCAAAGAAACAAAAAAAGCTGACGAAGCAAAAACAAATAAAGATGAGTTAAAACTACAGCAAACTTTAAAAGAACTTGAAGAAACAAAGCAAGAATTAAAAGCTCTTTACAGCAAAGAAAAGGCATCAAATATTGCAACAGAAGAGCTTAAATATAACGAAGCCGATACAAGAAAATATCTTATTGATTTAATGATAAAAGAAGCAGGTTGGAACATCTCTTTTGATGGTTCTGATACAGAGGAAGTTAAACAAGAAGATGAAGTTTTAGGTCAACCTACAAAAACAGGTACTGGTTATTCTGATTATGTATTTTATGGCGATAATGGGAAGCCTTTAGCTGTTATTGAAGCTAAAAGAACATCAATAAATCCTGAAACAGGCAAGACTCAAGCAAAGCTATATGCAGATGCTCTTGAAAAGAAATATGAGCAAAGACCTGTCATTTTTTATACTAATGGCTTTGAAACGTATATTTGGGACGATGCTCAAAATTGTATTCCAAGAAAAATATGGGGAATATATTCAAAAGACAGCTTGGAGCGGCTTATCTTTCAACGCCAGAACAAGCTAGATATTAAAACAGCTCAGCCAGATTCCAACATTGCAGGCAGAGGCTATCAAATACGAGCCATTAAAGCCATTACAGAGCATTTTACTCATAAGAAAAGAAAAGCCTTAATCGTTCAAGCAACAGGCACAGGAAAAACAAGAGTTGCAATATCTCTAACCAAACTTTTGCTTGAAAAAAGATGGGCAAAGAAAATATTGTTTTTATGTGATAGGAACGCTTTGCAAAAACAGGCAAAAAACAGTTTCAATGAGTTTTTAGGAACAGAACCTTTAACAATATTAAATAGCTCTACAAAAAACAGCAAAGAAAACAACATATTTTTTGCGACATACCCAAGCATGATGAGACAATTCAGCAATTTTGATGTTGGATATTTTGACTTAATAATAGCAGATGAATCTCACAGAAGTATTTACAATATTTACGGTGATATTTTTAAATATTTTGATTGCTTACAAATAGGTTTAACCGCCACTCCAGTTGGATTTATAAACAGAAACACATTCAGCCTATTTAATTGTGATGCTGGCAATCCAACGGCTCTTTATGAGTTAGAGGAAGCTATAGAGCAAAAATATTTAGTTCAGTATATCGCATATAGCCAAACAACTTTATTTCAAAGAGACGGCATTTATTACGATGACCTTCCTGAAAAAGAACGAAAGAAACTTGAGGAAGATGGAGAAGACTCAGAAAGCATTGATTATAAAAGCACAGACTTAGACAAGAATGTTTTCAACAAACCTACAAATCAAATAATGATTAGAAATCTGGTAGAAAACGGCATTAAAGACAAAGACAATCAATTTGTAGGCAAGAGCATTGTTTTTGCAAGGAATCACGATCACGCTGTATTGATGCAAAAATTATTTGAGGAAATGTATCCACAATACAATGGCTTCTGTGAAGTTATAGACTACAAGGACGGCAGAGCTGAGACCTTAATAGGTTATTTCAAAGACCCAAATAACAAGCTAAGAATAGCTATTTCAGTTGATATGTTGGACACTGGAATTGAT
>DAOWDM010000221.1 GCA_030639035.1 Alphaproteobacteria bacterium | reverse complement strand
GATCCTGCAGCATCAGGAAGTTTGATTTTTCCAGTAGAAATATCTTTTAACGTGGAAACCGCATTTTTATAACGCTCCACAACAATCTCAGACGGAGCTTCATCATAAAGAAAATATCGGCTTAAATCACAGGCAACACCTTCAAGAAGTGTCGGTGTGATTTCAAGAGGCAAGGCATAGCGAGCAGCAAGATAACCATCAATTCTGGCATCAGCATCAGACAAGGCTCTGTTAAGCCTATCTGTTCCGATGCTTTCTCCTTCTGGATTGGTAATGCTGATTATTTCCTCATTACCAAAACGGTCAATCATATTTTGTTGGCTCGCATATGCCATTACTGCCTCCGTTTATTTAGCCTGATTGTCTTCGTTAGTCTTGCCGTCTTCTTTACCAACCGTTTCGGCAGGCTTTGCCTTTGGCTTATTTTTCGGCTTATTGTTAGGTTCTTTAACCTCGATTTCTTCAACAATCAGCATTGTTTCAGCTTTCAAGTCTGCAAGTTGCTTCTTGTTAAATTTATCAAAAGGATAGTCTGTCGGTTCTGCCGAGTGGGAAATCCCACCTCGGCGAAAACCATCACGCTTTGAAGTAATGCGTATTTTCATGTATTCCTCCAATTGCCTACAAGTTAGTTGTTACAAGAAGTTTCGCAGTGTTCTGATAAACATTGGTAGCTCCTGCATCATTCCGTTCAGCAAGTAGAATTTTTCTCGCTGCTGTTTCCAAAGAAGGAGGAACAACCAGAAGGTTCGGCTTAATGTTAATCTTTTTGCCATGATCTCCTTTGAAACTCATCATTGCTGCACGAGCTGCCGCATAATTAGTTTCGTTCAGAGTATCTTTTGAACCATAAGCAAGCTGCCACAAGCCATAGCCTGCATTCACACGAGCATCTACACCGTACTGAAGTTCTTTCTTGGAAAAGACGTTTTCATCTGTGTCCTTATCCATTCGCACAAACTTATAGTCTTTGCGTTTTTGGAAAATCAGCGGCTTAATAGCTTTTGATGTATCAAGCAGATACCATGCCGTGCCAGAGCCTCCGCCAGTATTTGAAACTGACTGTTCAACACCGTCTGCATCAATTACAGGGTGGTCGCTGTCAAAGAAATACTGACCGTCATAGCAATTATTTGAAAAACCATTTCCAAGCAAATCAAAGACTAATTCGTCAGGGTGCTGCTTTGAGTCCTGCCCAAGTTGAGCAAAGAGAGGCGAATAAACACCATAAGAATCATCATCAATATCATCTTTATCGACACCGATTGTGTTTTCAAATGGTTTGTTTTTGATAGTATAGCTATGGCTTCCAAGATTTTGAATAACCCTAGCACCAAGCCATTCTCTGAACTTGCTGCTGTTTCCAAGCCAAGCATAAGTTTCTTGCTTGGTTTTGGAATTAACGACCATTGCAACTTTTAAGTAGTCGACTTCTGTGTCGTTAAAAGCCTTGTTAAACATGGTTTGAAACCCTGTAAACAATGCGTTTAGATTTGCTTGATTTCTAATCATATCAAGGTGTTCTCCTTCTTATTTAATGTTAAGACCCATCATTACCCAAACGCCGAGACTGTCTACGTCTACGACACAGCCTGCTTTTGAACGGGTGGAAGTGCCGTCGGTTTTGGCAACGGTTTGGTCATCTACGATGTAACAAATGTCGCCGATTTCAGCTTTTGTGATTTCATCTGCAGACGCTGAGTTGGCAAAACGGAAAGTACCGCTGCGAACTTTGATTGTTTCATCTCCTGCAGAACCGCCAGAGTTGTCGACCTGCTCTTCAGCACGTCCAACAGCAGTAAGAATTGTTGCTGTAGCTCCTTTGGTTACGTTTCCGCTTGCGTCTAAACAAGCGATAGAGCCTGCATAGATTAATGCCACTGCCATTGGAAATTCAAACAAATCAGCTTCACGGCGATGTGTATCTCTGTCTTTTGTAAGAGCTGGCATTAGACGTTCTCCTCAGTTTCAAGGTTGGAAATGTAGTCTTCTTCAGACACGCCCATAGATGAACAGATTGCCTTTTGCTCATCTGTCAGGGATTTTTCGCCTTTTTCAGGAGAGCCTGAAGGAGCGTCTTCTCCTGCAATGCTGCCTGTTTGTTTGGATATGTAATCCTCAAAGGCTTGTGGGTCTTTTTTGTGAAGAGCCGTTCCCCAGTCTTTCAAAGCAGGCTGTAGTTTTCCGCTTTCGACTGCACTGTTTACTGCTGAAACTGCTTTTTCCTCGGTGCGGTCGGAAATAATTCTGTTCAAAGAAGTCTGCATTTCTTCGACTGCTTTGATTGGAACGTATTTTCTTGGATCAGGTTCGTCAGTAGAAGCTGCTCGGCTGTTAAGAGCCTTTACAATTTCATCAGCACCGACCTGTTTATCCAAAGACACAGCTTCTGCAATCTTACCGATTGAAGTGCTGTGAGCTGCGGAATCAGAGGTCAGCTTTTTAGCGTAATTAACGATTGCTGTTTGGTCTGCATCTTCGGAAAGACCGAAAATACCAGCAAGCCGTTTGAGTAATTCATCCATGATTGGATCTCCTTGTTTTCTATTCAAAGCCGTAAGTTCAAGATTTGGCACATTCGTCAAAGAAGCATTTAAAAGATGGCCGATGTCGCCAGTTATGCGGTTGAATTTGAACACAGGCGAGAGATAGCGATACTCTTTGGACGCAATCATATCAGCGGCTTTCTTAGTCCACTCAATACGTCCCCAGATACCATTATGTCTTGCTTCAAGTTCTTTTATCCAACCAGCCGCAGGAGCAGGCTTGCCGTTCTTAATAGAAAAATCTGTCTGATGCTCATAATCAACAACCAGATCACTGTTTCCAGCAATCCGACTGCTTTTTGCAATCACATCTTCGGAGCTATTAAGAACATAAGGACCACGCCCATCACGACCTGAAAAAGTCCCAGATGGAAGCAGATGCACCCACTCGTCAGAACCGTTAAGTTCTGTAGAATGAGAAGCCCTATCTATATCGGCTTGAATATGCTTTTTTGAATTAACCATGCCCAGATAATGAACTGGCTATAAAACAAAAAAACCCCCGACAATTGTCAGGGGCTAGTGTTTTTCTAATGTTTTTTTACTCTGCATCAAAAATCAGAGAAAGAAAAGAGGAGAATTACCAGAGTTTTAAATAACTAAATTTTTATAGAAAAAACAATGCAAGTTTATTTGTACGTTTCATAAGGGTACAGTTCAACATAGATATCAGTATCGTTAAAGTGTAACTCTTCTACTTGAGACGGCTTACCATTTTCATCAAGCAATATTGTCATTGAAAAATCTAATTCAAGCTCAACCTCTGTCTCTCCTGTAACAGTTCTCCATGGATGTACTGTTTTGTCCTCACTATCGCGTATTGCAGTATCCCAGTCAGGGTGAGAAAAAGAAACATTTGCTTCGATTTTTACTTTGCCGATGACAAGAATATCTTCTTTCGATACTTTGCCAAAAGCTGAGATGTCAGAGATAGAAATATCGCTCACATCTGCTTCATCAATTTCAGCTTCCATTACATCTGATGCCATAAATGCCATAATATACCAGTTGTTTAGCTCAGAATTAACAAGGTCAAGAATCTCATCGTGTTGTTTTTCTAGGAAGTCATCTACATAAGGCTCATCAATTTCAAGATTAAGCTCTTTGAATAGATCAGCAAACGATTTGAGAACAGAAAAACGCTTTTCATTCTCTTCATTATTGACTGAACAGTCAAAATCTCCATCGTTAGAAATGATGATGATAGGGTTTTCCTTAGATGCTTCTGGCTTTAGGCATTCAAATATAAAAGCATCTGGAAACTGGTCTTTCTTACATTCGCCTGAAAAAAAACCTTCTTTGCGAGCGTAAGTATCAAATACTATTGATGGTTTAATTGAATCTATTAAAAGAGTTTTAGCTTTGAGAGAGCCAAATATTTTCTCTACCTCATCTGTGTTTTTTTCGAATAATGTATCTCGGATTTCTGTTTCATTTCGTTCTGGAAGTTTAACATTCGTAGCTTTCTCCACAATCTCACGAAAATGAGGACTCCTGATCTCCTTGATAGCTTGGTAATCATTTTCAGTATATCTTTTTACTACTTCTGTCTTGGTAAGATCTGTTGTTAGAATAGTAATAAAGTCGTTTTTCACAAGCTCTATTATTCTATTAAAAACAAGCTCTTTTTGACCTCTTTTTTGCTGAATTATTATATTTGAATCAATAAAAACTTGTTTAGGGTTGTCTCTCATTGGGAACATTCCTTCTTCTATTCTACAAATAATACATAATATAACATCAAAGTTAAACACCTATTAAACGGGTCTGTGTGCGTTTTTGGGATAAAAAGCTATCTTGGTGTTGTAAATAGATTTTATCGCTTTGTGTGGGCTAAAAATCTGTTTTTTGTTTTGCCGACATTATAGGCAAAGCCTGGATCAATTCCTTCAGGGATTTTCAAAGTTTTGTTGCTGCGTTTATCAGTCCAGTCTTTTAAGGCAACATTCGGCTCATCAGATACCTCGTAACCGTAACGGTTCAAGGCGTATTCTGAAAGCTGTTGAACTATGCACCTGCACATCCAGCCGTTTGGTGGAAAATGAGTATTCCAAAACTTATGGTCAACAGGTAAAACCGTTCCATGCCAGTTTTTATGATCCTGTCTGGTTCGGGAATCCATGACGGCAACATATCGCAAATAGGGGCGGTTTTCTTTGTTTCTTTCGATACGTTCCCAACGACCTGCTGCATGAGCCATTCTCATATTTGTGTCGTATATGATTCTCAAACGTCTGGGACTGCCTAGCTGTACTTTTTTTAATTCGTTAGTTTTCGGGTCAATCATAAAGGATTTTCCCCACCAGCCTTTTTTCTCTAAAATCGGTTGAAGCTGTTTTTTGAATTCTCTAAAAGGAACTCCTGTTTCAAAGGCTTTTTCAAGCTCTGTTTTAATGTCCTCTAAAAGGTCAATCCGCATGGCTTTGGCAACTGTAAAGCCGACAGCGTGCTGTTCCTGCCAAATATCTTTCCAGTTAAAACCAACCGCATATCCTTTACGCTTAAACCAGCGTATCGCTTCTTCAGGAGGTAATGGAGGAGGAAAGCCAGACATTACACTTTCCCTGCAACATGAGCCACAAAACCAGACTTCGCAACTAGTTCCGCCAGTTTTGAGGTGTCCATATTCTCAATTGATTTCGTCAGCTCTT
>DAOWDM010000022.1 GCA_030639035.1 Alphaproteobacteria bacterium | reverse complement strand
GAAAAAACAAAACTTGATGTCATACAGGCAAAAGATGCTTGAGAGGCTTTTGAAAAACTTATGAAAGCAGAAGTCGACTATATGCTTACCAGCCGTACAATGGGGCATGCAGAAGCAGTACGTCATGGCATAAGACACAGAGTAGTAATTGCTAAAAAGAATGCTTTTTCTGTAAAAATGTTTTTTGCTTTTTCAAAACTTTCCCCATGCAGAAAATACTCTAAAGTATTTAAAGAAAAAATTACCGAGTGGAAAAAAGACGGAACATTAGAAAAAATGCTCCGAAAATCCATGAAACAATGGATATCAAAACATTACGACATCAACCCATAAGAAAGACTGGATTCCCGAACCGTTGGTTCGAGAATGACAGCATAGGCATATAAAAGATAAAGTGATTCCATACAAAACAGATAGACTCTAGCGTTAATACAAGTGATTTTCTTAATTTAAAACTTTAAGGGACGTTAGAGTCTATAAGTCATTACCTTGATTCTTGTATCAAACGTCTTTTCATAACTGCAGTTTTAGAGACTGTTGATTTCTTATTTTTCTCGTTTGCTTTGTCTTTATTTTTGTTCCAATAAGCCTTTAACAGAGGTTTGTATGCCTTAGCAAGCAACTGAGTATCGATTAATGCATCATGCCCTTTTTCATCACGTTCGGTTCTGTCAATTCCAAGCTGGTCAAGAACGTTATCAAGCGTTGCGTTTCCTCTTTCACTGCCATACAAATCTTTTGCCATTTCCAATGTATCGCATACATCAAATTCAGGTAATTTACAGCGTGCCCGCCTCATTTCAGCTTTGAGAAAACCCATATCGAACTTTGCATTATGAGCAACAAGAAGAGGCTCATCTTTTCCGATGAAATCAACAATTTTCTGTGCTTCATTTTTGAATGATGGCTTGTCTTTTAGATATTCTCTTGAAAGCCCATGAACTCTAAAAGCATGGAAAGGGACGCTACGTCTTGGATTAAATTCAAGAGAAAGCTCTTTGCCTGTAAGCTTACCGTTTTTTATTTCCACCAAAGCAAGAGAAACGGCTCTATCACCGCTATCAGCACCAAGTCCTGTAGTTTCAAAATCTAAAGCGATTACACGACCATTTAAACCTTTTGGGATAGTAAATTCTTGTTTCTTGCTCATTGTCTTCTTCTCCAATAATTACTAGAGTAGTCTAGCTGGTTTAGCCAAAAAAGCCAACCCTTTTTTTCAATTTTCGCTATTTTTACGCTATATTAAAAGTTTATCTAGCAGCAACAAGGGATATTGAAGAAATAGTATCCCCCATACCTACAAGAGCAATTGGCTTTTCAATAAGAATCGTAGGAACAGCTATTATTTCTGTATCCCCTGTCGAAAAGATTCCTTCCGTTTCAAGAGAGCCTTTTCCATATTCGCTTTCAACAAAAGAAGTTAGATTTTTCAGTTCTTTAAGGCTTATGTCTGAAACAGGCTTGTCCTTTGCCCATAAAAGCACGTCCGAGCTATTAATAGCTCCTGTTCCAGCCTTTGTAGCAGCTATAACTGAAGCAAGCTGCATTCCGTTCCTGTTTTCTTTGGGGGAAATTTTAAAAACCGAATCCTGCACCGTCAAATACAGCCCGAACATATGTAATTGTATTCTTGGACAGCCTGTATAGTCTTTGATTTTCATCAAACCTTTGAAAAGATTTACAGCAGAAGTATCTTTTTCACAAGCTTCAAGTAGCTCATTTTCACCGATAACTTCCAGCAAATCCATGGTTTCTCTTTCGTTGAGTCCCATGCTGTCAACATTTTTGCAAATAGTATCTATAATGTGTTTTCTAACGGCTTTATCCTGAGTGGAAGCCACTTCTAGATGGAAAATTGCATCTGGATTGCTTTTTTTCCAACTTTTTATAATTTCACGAGAAGCATCGATTTTTTCAATACCTGAACTGCCGTCAAATATTTTTTCCTGAAGCATATGATAGCCTGAAAGAATAACGTAATCGAATTTCTCTTTAGTCATTCTTGTTGAAAAAGCTTTATCTATATGCAGTTTAAAATTATGAGGGTCATAGGTCGCAATAAACCGATTTGATTTTGGACATTTTAAGATTTTATCCCCAAACTTTACTTCATCACCCTTGTCAAATTCTATAATCCAGTGAATCAGTGGAGCATCTTCCGCTCTTGAAATATCAACTGCTTTCTGTGTTTCACCTTTCTGATTAACCGAGAAAAGATTCGGTAAATCAAGAAAAAGCTCTGCTTGTTGTTTTGGCAAAGATGCACAATGAGCAAAAACTTTTTCCACCCCGCAAACAGCCATTGCATTGGCAACAATCCCGCCTTGACCGCCCATTTGCAGTTTATCAAAACCAATGTTTTCACTTATCCAGTCGAAAGTCTGTTTTTCCTCAATAAGCCATTCTTCGGCGATTCCATTGCTAAAACAATGAAGTAGTCCGCTTAATACATCTTCTGGAGCTTTTATAATGGAACTTTTTTCTAATTGCAGAGATGAAACTTTTTTCAACAATGCTTCAATTTCTGCCCCAGTAATGCGAATAACTGCATCAATATTTACATTAAAAGCCGTTACTACGCCTTTAACTTGAGACATGCCATGCAATTGGTTTTCAACATCTTTATAGTTAT
>DAOWDM010000228.1 GCA_030639035.1 Alphaproteobacteria bacterium | reverse complement strand
AATTTTAAAACTATTGCTAAAGCTTACAGCAGTAACGGCGATAATAATCATTGCTAGAAACAAACGAAAAGCTGAAAAAACACCAGAAAACGTCGCACCTCCAGACACAAGGGAAACGCATTCTCTCCTCCCTCTTCTCTGAAAGCCCATAGCTTTTATATTTCTTTTTTTAGAGCGTTTTGCTCGGCGGTTTCTTCTGCCCACAAAAAGTTCCTACTTAAATTTATTTTTCTGATGTTATGTTTTTAATAGAAAATACTATATATGTACAAGACAATTCAAACTTCAGGCAAATGATTATGTTTCTTCTTATAGATAATTATGACAGCTTTACATACAATTTGTTGCATTATTTTGCAGAACTTGGGGCTGAACTGAAAGTTCTTCGTAATGACGCTGTCTCAGCAGATGATGCTTTGGCAATGAAACCAGAGGGAATCATTATATCCCCTGGTTCTTGTGAGCCAGACAGAGCAGGCATATGCCTTGAATTGATTTCCAAAAGTGCAGGTAAAATTCCTGTTTTCGGAGTGTGTTTAGGTCATCAATCAATAGGTCAGGTCTTCGGTGGAAAAGTTATTCGAGCCGATGAGCCAAAACACGGCAAACTCAGCAGTATTTTCCATAATGGAAGTGGAATTTTCAAAGATATTCCGAATCCATTTACAGCGACACGCTATCATTCTCTTACTGTTGAAAAAGACTCTTTGCCAAACTGTCTTGAAATAACCGCAGAAACAAAAGACGGCGTTATTATGGCACTCTCTCACAAAGAATTTCCTATTTATGGAGTTCAATTCCACCCTGAAAGCATAGCTTCCGAGCATGGTCATTACCTGCTTGGAAATTTTATTAAAATAGCAAAAGATTTTAAATGAGCTGATTTCAAAGAAATATTAGCAATTTAAGCTTGACGAGCAAGCAGAACCAAAGTAGAACATAAGTGTAAGTTTCTATTTTGTTCTATTAAGGCTGTGATAATATGCTGACGAAAAAACAACATCAATTGCTTCTTTTTATTGATAAAACTCTTAAAGAAGCAGGAGTTCCTCCTTCTTTCGAGGAAATGAAAAAAGCATTAGATTTAAAATCAAAATCAGGCATACATCGCCTTGTAAATGGACTTGAAGAACGTGGGTTCATAAAAAGACTGCCTCACAGAGCAAGGGCTCTTGAAGTGTTAAAGCTTCCAGATAATGTTGGCAATGCAGATACATTGCATGGCACAGATATAGGCTTAGAAGTTGAAGCTGTTGAGCTTCCTCTTTATGGAAAAATCGCAGCTGGCACTCCTATAGAAGCTTTAAGAAACAACAATGAGTTTGTTTCTGTTCCATCTTCAATGCTTGGCAGAGGTGAGCATTATGCTCTTGTTGTTGAAGGGGATTCAATGATGGAAGCTGGAATCCTAGACGGAGACACCGCCATAATAAAACGTTGCGACACCGCTGAAAATGGTTCAATAACAGTGGCTCTTGTTGATAAAACAGAAGTTACTTTGAAAAAACTATACCGACGAGGTCATACAGTTGATTTACGACCTGCTAACAAAGATTATGAAACTAGAACTTTAAGTGCAGATAGAGTAACAATCCAAGGCAAGCTATCTGCAATAGTAAGAAGCTATAGACATTAAAGCAGAATACATAAAAACTTAAGGCTGAATTATACAGTAGTATCGCTTTGTAAAATACAACCGTCATTTCCGTTGTCGTCTTCCTCTCTACTCGTCATACTCGAAATTTTAATTTCGGGTATCCAGTTTTTCTTAGAAAGACTCTGGATTCCAAGCCTTTGGCTGAGAATGACGGCGAGGGGTCGCTTACGCTCGCAATGATATAGAAAGCTATTTAATCAGAAACTTTTTTCTTTCTGCCGTCTTTTAACAGCAAAGCACATGGGGTAACTATCAGTGTTAGCACTGTAGCAAACGTTAATCCGCTTACTATTGCTAGTGAAAGCTGCGACCACATTTGCATTGATGGAGCTCCAACGGTAACGTCTCTGCTGATGAAATCAATGTTTAATGCAAACATCATCGGCAACAGCCCTAAGATTGTAGTTATTGTTGTAAGCATCACAGGTCTTAAACGCTGAACTCCTGTTCTTAAGACGGCTTCGGCAGGCGGGAAGTTGTGTTTCAGCCTGTCATAAGTATCTATCAGCACTATGTTGTTGTTTACAACAATACCTGCAAGTGCAATTACTCCTATGCCACTCATAATGATTCCAAAAGGCTGTCCTGTGATTAAAAGCCCAATCATTACACCGATTGTTGACATGATTACGGCTGATAAAATCAGAAAAGCTGAATAAAAATTGTTAAACTGCGTAACTAGAATTATTGCCATAATGAACATAGCAACACTAAAAGCTTTTTTAAGAAAAGCCTTTGATTTTCGCTGTTCTTCGTCTTCTCCTCGGAATTTGCATGAAACATCTTCATGCAGAGGATTT
>DAOWDM010000021.1 GCA_030639035.1 Alphaproteobacteria bacterium | reverse complement strand
GTTGTCGCGTTTTGTTTGTAAATGTTAACTAATTTGATGACAAAAAACTCACTGTCATGCTGAACTTGTTTCAGTATCCACTTCCTTTTTCACTGTAAAAAAGGAGATCCTGAAACAAGTTCAGGATGACGATGAAGTGTAAATTTTTATCAGCTATTATCTTTCTGTTCCAGCAAAAAGCATTGAGGCATAAATATTTTCTGCTTGGTGTATATCTTTTGCTTCTGCTTCTACCCCTGCATTTAACATTTTTGTTGTTGCATCTATTGGGGCTGCAATTAGTCCAAGCTGGTCAAGCATAGAAGAAATAGTTATCTTTGTTTGGTTGTTTAACGGTTTATTTGACATTGTTAACACTCCTTTTTTCATAACTCAAAAAAAAGACCGCCAAAATAAATTGGCGATCGGGGTGTTCAAAAACCTTCTTAAGCTACAAGGCACAGCAGTCTTTAGCTCCGAAGAACCTGAACATACACTGCCATCACCCCGACCATAGTCAGGGTGATATGAAATGTTTTACGGCTGCATACCACAGCCGAGCTTAATATAAGGAGTTTTGAAGCCCCAAAGCATGGATTTTGCCACGCTCTGCATATAAGAGTAGAGACGGCATATAGAAACGTCAAGCTGGTTTTGGTTTTTATATAACATTTATATCAATAACAATTTTTTTGTTCGATATATTAATGCAAACTGGTATAACTATTTTAGAATAAACTTTAAAAAAGGTCGGACTTTAAAAAAATGAAAAAAGATACACAGATTGCTCATGCTGGGCGTTGTCCTGAAAAACATTATGGTGTTGTAAATACGCCTGCTTACCGTTGCTCAACGTTTACTTATAAAACCGTTGCTGACATGGAAGATGCACATAATAACAAATACGACAAAGTTTATTATGGACGGTTTGGGACTCCGACTACTTATGACTTAGAGGACGCTGTTACTGCTGTTGGCGGTGGTTACAGAACAATAGCTGTGTCTTCTGGGCTTGCTGCTATAACTGGTACTATGAGTGCATTATTAGAATGCGGAGATCATGTTCTTGTAGTCGACTCTGTGTACGGACCGACAAGAGATTTTTGTGATGTTGTGCTTAAAAAGTTTGGAGTTGAAACAACTTATTATAATCCTGTTATAGGTGCAGGAATCAGTGAACTCATTAAAGACAATACAAAAGTTATTTTCTGCGAGTCCCCAGGTTCTCAGACTTTTGAAATTCAGGATATACCAGCAATTTCTAAAGCCGCTCATGAAAAAGGGGCAGTAGTGATTATGGATAATACTTGGGGTTCTCCTTTGAATTTCAGTGCTTTTGATAAAGGCGTAGATGTTTCTATTCAGGCGGCTACTAAGTATATTGTAGGTCATTCTGATGCTTTACTTGGAACAATCACTACAACAAAAGAGCTTTATGAAAAGCTAAGGTTCTCAATCTCTACATTTGGATACAGCGTTGGTTCAGAAGAAGCTTATCTTGGAGCTAGAGGGATTCGTACTATTGGTGTTCGTCTTAAACAGCATGAAAAAAACGCAATGAAAGTTGCAAAATGGCTTCAAAGTCGCCCAGAAGTTTCAGAGGTTCTTTGTCCTGCTTTGCCTGATGACAAGGGGCATGAAATATGGAAACGTGATTTCACAGGAGCGTGTGGTTTGTTTGGCGTTGTTTTAAAGCCTTGTTCTGATGAAGCTATTGCTAAAATGATTGACGGATACAAGCTTTTCTCAATTGGATTAAGCTGGGGCGGTTTTGAAAGTTTGGTGCTTTGGGTAAAGCATATTACAAGGACTGTAACTACTGTACCAAAAGGTTCTTTGTTGAGATTTCATATCGGGCTTGAAGATGCAGATGATTTGATTGATGACCTTGAAAAAGGCTTTAAAAGATTGGCAGAGTAACACAATGACTTCACCAGAAACCATGATGCTGACAGCTATTAAAGAGGCTACTTATTGTTTGGACAAGCCTACGGGCGGTCCATTCGGGGCTGTTGTCGTGCGTAATGGAGTTGTTATAGCTCATGGCAGGAATGAAGTTACAGAGTTACTAGACCCAACGGCTCATGCAGAAGTGCAGGCAATTAGAAATGCTTGTAAAGTATTAGGCACTTTTGACCTTTCGGATTGTGTTTTATACGCAAGTTGTGAGCCTTGTCCTATGTGTCTTTGTGCGATGATGTGGGCAAGGATTGAAAAATATTATTATGGAGCAGCCGCCGCTGATGCAGCTGCTACAGGTTTTGATGATTCCGTTTTTTATAAAGAGGTGCGTCTGCCTTCAAATGAAAGACAAATTAAATCTGAAATGATTTGTAATAAAGAAGCCGTTGAAGTATTGCAAAGCTTCAAAAACAAAGCAGATAAAAAGATGTATTAGTATGAAAACTTTTCTTGCGTGTGTACCGTGTTTTGTACACCAGACTTTAAGTGCGTCTTGTATGGCGACAGATGATGTTGATGTGCAAACAAAAGTAATGCGGAAAGTTCTGGAAGAATTATCTGCAATAGATTTTTCCTGCTCTCCTCCTGAAATGGCAAAGACTGTGCATTCTTTAATTCGGGAAATTTCAGGAAATTCAGACCCTTATGCTGAAATAAAGCATGAATATAATCAAAAAGCTTTGCTTTTGTATCCTCAGTTAAAGGAAGAAGTCCGCAATTCAAAAAATCCTCTTGAGACGGCTGTTCGTATTGCTATTGCAGGGAATTACATAGATTTTGGAGCTTTTCCTGAAATAGATGAAATAATACTGCATGAAATTATTGAAAATACGTTGCATCAAGAACTTGCAGTCAATGATATGTCATTGTTTGTTGATGCTTTGGATAAAGCTGAACGAATATTCTATCTAGCGGATAATTCAGGCGAAATTGTCTTTGACCGCATATTGATTGAGGAGCTTGGAGCTGACCGTGTTACATGTGCTGTACGAGGCTTCCCTGTGTTAAATGATGTAACAATGAAAGATGCTGTTGAAACAGGGCTTACCGATATTGTAAAAGTAATAGGAAATGGTGGAGATTTCCCTGGTACAGTTCTTTCAAAATGCTCTGATGAATTTCGAGATGAATTTAATAAAGCTGATTTAGTGATTTCTAAAGGGCAGGGCAATTATGAAACTTTGAGCAGTGTTAAAAAAAACAATCTATTCTTTCTGCTGAAAGTAAAATGCAAGGTAATTGCTGATAATATGGGATATAAAACAGGAGGAAGCATCTTTATGAAGGCTTAAGGTCGTTGTTTCTTACTTAAATGTAGAGAGAAGCAGAATTCTGAAGATGTTATAAATGTAAAAAATGAATAATGCGACAGATGACTATTTGTATATATTTTTTCTTGTATGTGCCGTTTTTTTTATGGTACTTGCGGTTATAGCTGTTTCCGTTCTTACTGGAAAAAACAGGGTGAGGAAAAAATACTCTGCTAGAGAAAATGGGTTTAAAATTCTTGATAATGTCTACTCAAGGCTTGATTTGAGGTTTTATATGGGGGCAATGGTGTTTGTTGTTTTCTCTGTTGCAGTTATCTTTCTTTTTCCATGGGCTACTTCTTTAGACACAATTGGCTTTTTTGGATTCTGGTCTATGATTGTTTTTTTATTCATTATGTCAATCGGGTTCATATACGGTTTAAGGAAGGGGGCTTGGCAGTGGTAATGTCAGAGGTTTCTGATAGTTCATCGCCTGAGCAGTCTAGAGAACAAAAGACAAGTTTCTTTGTTACTACTATGGAAAAATTGGCTGATTGGGCTAGATGCAGTTCTATATGGATTTCTCCGTTTGCAACATCATGCTGTGGTGTGGAAATGAAACAGGCTGATTTGTATTCTGAGCTTGAACATCTTGGAGCTGTTTTCAAAAAACATCATTCCAAAGCAGATGTATTAGTCATAGCTGGAGCAATAAACGGAAAAACAGCACCTGTTTTACGTAGCGTGTATGAGCAAATGCCTGAACCTAAATGGGTTATCGCAATGGGTGCGTGTGCAATAAATGGAGGAGTTTATAACCAGTCTTATTCTGTAGTTGAAGGTTGTGATAAAGTTGTTCCTGTAGATGTTTATGTTGAAGGCTGCCCTCCAAAACCCGAGGCTTTTATACAAGGTATCATAAAGCTTAAGGAAAAAATAAAGAGAATAGAACGTCAATGATAGACAAGGGAAACATAAACGAACTAGCAGAGTTAGTTCCAATTACATCATTGAGGAATCTTGTTTCTGATTTTAAAGTAACTAAAGGTGAACTGTTTTTAAATGTTAAGGCAGATTCTTTGGTTAAAACCATTACTTTTTTAAAAGACGATGTAAACTTTCAATTTGAACAGCTTATTGATATTTGCGGCGTTGATTATCTTAACAGAGAACCTCGTTTTGATGTTGTCTATCATCTTTTGAGCATTTCTTTGAATCAGAGAATCTGTGTTGTTGTTCAAGTGGCTGATAAAACTCCTATTCCTTCTGCTGTATCTGTGTATGAAACAGCCGAATGGTATGAGCGTGAAGTTTGGGATATGTACGGGATAAGCTTTTTTGGTAATCCTGATATGTGTAAAATCCTAACAGAATCAAGTTTTAATGACTATCCTTTGCGTAAGGATTATCCGTTAAATGGTAGTGTTAAATGGTCTTATGATGAAAAAGAACAGCGTTTAACTGCTAAATCAGTAGACGGGATTATCTGATATGGTAAGAGCTGTCTTGAAAAATTCAACATTAAATACAATGCAGCAGACAGCAGGCGGAGGTTTTTTCCGCTTGGTTCTTGAAGTCGACGGAGAGAATATTTTAAAAGCTACCCCTCATATAGGTTTTTCACATTTCGGTATAGAAAAGCTTATTGAGAATAAAAGTTACATAAATGCTGTTTCATTATTAAATCAGGAATATGCGTTAGTTCTTGCTATCGAGAAGCTTCTTAAAATAAAA
Organism: Alphaproteobacteria bacterium; assembly: GCA_030639035.1. GTDB lineage: Bacteria > Pseudomonadota > Alphaproteobacteria > DAOWDM01 > DAOWDM01 > DAOWDM01. The sequence goes on along the minus strand of DAOWDM010000021.1, from coordinate 5,206 downwards.
CCATCTAAAAGAGCCGCATATATTAGAGTTCTTTTAGCAGAGCTGTCTCGTATAATGAGCCATTTGCAGACAGTTGTTTCTATTGCAGAAGGTGCAGGAAACAGCACTCCATCTTATTATGGAGCAGCTGTTCAAGAGAAAATAATGGAGTTTCTTGAGCTTGCAGGCGGTTCACGGCTTCATGCTAATTGTTTGCGTGTTGGCGGAGTATATAATGACTTGTCTTATGGCTTGATGGAAGACATTGTTAAATGGTTGAAAAAAGATTTTTTATGCTTTCTTGATAATATTGATGAAAAACTTACTGAAGACAGAATATTTAAACAGCGTACTGTAGGTATAGGAACTGTAAGTTCTGAAAATGCGATAGAGTGGGGCTTTTCTGGAGCTAATCTCAGGGCTTCTGGTTCTTTATGGGATTTACGAAAAGCTCAACCTTATGATGTATATGATGAGCTTGATTTTGAAATTCCAATAGGAAAATATGGAGATTGTTATTCTCGCTATCTTGTGCGTATGGCAGAAATGCGACAGTCTGTTAATATTATTCTTCAGATTATAGAGAAAATTCCAGAAGATTTTATGATTATTCTTGATGATACTGTAGCAACAGATAATGAAAAAACTGTCTTGTCTCATAGTTCAAAAAACATTGATGAGGATTATAACGTTCCTGCGGGGCAATGCTATGAGTCAACAGAAGCTCCGAGCGGTGAATTTGGAGCTTATCTTGTCTCTGACGGTTCAAACCGTGCTTACAGGTGCAAAATACGAACGCCAAGTTTCGCTCATCTTCAGGCAGTTCCTCATGTTCTTAAAGGGAATAAAATCGAGGATATTAACACTATAATCAGCTCGCTAGGGATTGAAGCAGGAGAGGTAGACAGATGATAATATCAGAAATAATTATTTTGCTGTCTGCTTTGTTTGCAGCATCTGTTTTGCTGATTTATGTTGAGCGAAAACTTATAGCTGCTGTTCGATTGAAAAAGATAGCAAGAGTGTATGGTTTAATGCAGCCGATTGCAGATGCTTTTAAGCTGTTTTTTAATGAAACTATTTTGCCTAGAGGAAAAACTCAGGTTGCTTTCATGTTGTTGCCAGTGTTGTTTTTCACATCTATTGTCGCATGTTGGGCTGTTATTCCTGTTGATGAAGGGGTAGTTCTGGCGGATATTAATGCAGGGGCTCTTTTTCTGGTAGCAATGTTTTTTCTTAGCATTTGCTTGATTGTTGTCATCGGTTGGGCATCTGATTCAAAATATGCAATGTTTGGAGCTTTGCATTCTGTTGCAATGATGGTTGCATACGAACTTTCTGCAATGCTTGCAATAGTTTGTGTTTTGATTTCGTCAGGCTCTATGAGGCTTTCTGATATAGTTAATGCTCAGGCGGAGATGTGGTATTGCTTGCCTCATTTCCCAATGTTTGTTGTTTTCTTTATTTATGCACTTGTAAGGACAAACTGTCCTCCGTTTAGAATGTCAGAATCAGGTAATATTTCTGATGGAGAATACAGTATTGAATATACTTCTGTAGGCTATATTTTTATTGCATTTGCAAGATATGTAAACATGTTGCTGATGAGTGCTGTAATAACAGTATTTTTTCTAGGTGGCTGGCTGCCGCCTTTTGAAGTAGAGCTGTTTCTTTTGATTCCAAGCGTGATATGGTTTGGTTTGAAAATGAGCTTGTGTCTTTTAATTTTTATTTTTACAAAAACTGCATTTCCAATATACCGCTATGATAATTTAGTGCAGTTTGGTTGGAAAATGTTTTTACCATTCTCATTGGTATGGGTGATTGCTGCTGCTGGATATACGCTTGTTTCAGCGACAGGTAAGTTTTGATGGTGAGGCTTTAAAAAATGAACGAAGCTTTGGTCTTTTATGTGTTAGCAACATTTTCCATTATAAGTGCTGTAATGGTTGTTTTTTCTTGTGCTGTTAATTCTGTTCTGTTTCTAATAATGGTTTTTATTAGTGTGTCAGGTTTGTTTTTATTGCTTGGAGCAGAGTTTCTGGCAATGATGTTATTGATAATTTATGCAGGAGCTTTTGCTGTATTGTTGTTGATGTTGCCATTGATGTTGAACATTAAAGAAACTTACCAACATACTGCTGTAAAATGCTCTGCATTTGGTGTAACAGTTGGTTTGTTGCTGTTTTCATGCCTTGCATTTGTTCTTAAAGTAAAGCCTCAACGGTTAGAAAATGACGTTTCGTTGGCTGTTGCAAACAATGTTAAGGCATTGGGAGAGGTGCTTTATACCGATTATGCGTATTTGTTTCAGTTGTGTGGTATGGTGCTTTTTGTTGCAATAGTCGGTGTAATTATGCTGATGATTAGAAACGGAATGGAAATAAAAGAACATAAAATAGCAGGTCAGATAATACGCAGTGCTGATGAAATAGAGTTAAAACAACTGACAGATGGAGAAAAGTGATGCTTTCGATTGGGCTGAATCATTATCTTCTTTTGTCTGCGTTTTTATTTGCAACAGGAGCTTGCGGTGTTTTTATTAATCATAAAAATATTACAGCTATGCTGTTGTCCGTTGAATTGATGTTGGTATCTGTGAGCCTTAATTTGGTTGCGTTTTCATGTTTCCATAATGATTTAACAGGGCAGGTTTTTGCGGTATTTATCCTAGTAGCAGCAGTAGCAGAAGCTGTTGTTGGAATAGCTGTGTTCATTATTTACTTTTTGAATCACAAATCTATTGAAGCTGAAAATATGAGTGGTTTGAAAGGATAATCGTTTATGTTTACTGCAATGGTTTTTCTTCCTCTCTTAGGAGCTTTAATAGCAGGCTTGTGTTATTTTTACAAAAAGGTAGCTTTTTCAAAATTTATTACATGTTTTTGTGTTGGTATTGCTACTATTTTGTCAGTTTTTGTTCTTTATGAGGTTGTCTTTTTAGAGGCATCGCAGGTAATAGAAATTGCACCATGGATTTCAGTAGGTTCATTTAAGGTTGTATGGTCGTTTAATTTTGATGTTTTATCTGTTGTAATGGTTTCTGTCATTATATGGATTTCATTTCTGGTTCATGTTTTTTCAATCGGATTTATTGAAAAATCTTATACAGTTCCATCTTTTATGAGCTATCTTTCACTGTTTACATTTTTTATGCTTGTACTGGTTTTATCAGATAATCTGATTCAGATGTTTTTTGCTTTAGAGAGTGCATGTCTTGTATCGTATTTTCTTATACGGTGTGGAAATGACAGAGAGGCAGTTGAAAAAGCAGCCTTAAAATCATTTCTTATAAATCGTGTTGGTGATATTGCACTGATAGTTGGAATTTTTGCTGTTTATAATTTGTTCGGTTCATTTAATTTTGCTGAGATTTTACAAAATGCACACAAACACGCAGATAGTTCAATTACAGTAATTTGTTTGTTGTTTCTAGTTGCTGCTATGGTTAAATCAGCACAAATAGGGGTGCATACATGGCTGGTTGATGCGATGGAAGCTGAAACGCCTGTTTCTGTGCTTGTTCATTCAACAGCGATTGCAGGAGCAGGAATATTTCTTGTTGCCCGCATGTTTCCAATGTTTGAGCTTTCACAAACGTCTCTTACAGTTATGATTGTTATTGGAGGTGCTACAGCTTTTTTTGCGGCGGCTTCGGCTTGTGTGCAGACAGATATAAAGCGAGTGATGGCTTTTTCTAATATCTCACAATTTGGTCTTATATTTGTTGCTTTTGGGGTCGGTGGTGTTCGCATTGCGATTTTTTACTTTATTATACACTCTATTTCCAAGTCTCTGCTGTTCCTTGGCGTAGGTTCTGCAATTCATGCTTTATCGAACGAAGTAGATTTGAGAAAAATGGGGGGTATCTGTAGGCAGGTAAAACTTACATGTGTTCTTATGTGGGTTGGAACTTTGACTATGATAGGTTTCCCTTTTCTTTCTGGTTATTACTCAATAGGAACAGTGATGGAAGCTGTTTATAGCTATAAAGGCTGGGAGGGGACATATTCCTTTATACTTATAAGCATGACAGTTTTTCTAACTGCATTTTATTTAGGCAGATTGATGTTTATGTTGTTTCATGGAGAACAGCATGGAGATGAAAAAGTTATGGCTCATGTAGCAGAATCTCCGTTTACTATTCTTTTTCCATTGCTTCTTTTAGCTGTTGGAAGTGTTTTCTCATATTGTTTTATTTGCGAATGTTTCGTTGTTGATAAATTGATTGGGGCTTTGTTCTTTCTTGTTCCTTTGTTTGGAATTTTTAATGCTTATGTTTTGTATTTGAAAAAGCCAAATATTCCAGAAGCTATCTTGAACAAGTTTAAAAACACACATGGTTTTCTGTTGAATGGATTATATTTTGACAAGCTGTATGAGCATGTTTTTATTCGTCCTGTATATGCTTTTGGAAATGTTTTATTGAATAAGGTAGAGGCTTTTCTTTCAACTGATTCATGTATTTGTAAAATATTTGCAGGAACATCTTATAATATAAGGAAACTGCATAGTGGTTTTGTATATCACTATGCTCTTGCAATGATAGTCGGCGTAACTGTATTTGTTTTGTGGTATATATCCGTTGAGGTGTTGCTATGAGTGATTTGCTTTCTCTAATCATATTTCTACCGATTATAGGTATATTTTTTATTTATACTGTTAATGGAAAAGAAGAAACTGTTTCAAGAAACTCTTATCATGTTGCATTGCTGACTACAGGTGTGGTTTTTTTGCTTTCCTTTGGTCTTTGGATAGAATTTGACCCATTGGTTTCTGGTTTTCAATTTGTTGAGAAAGTAAATTGGATTTATGGGATAAGAAAAATTCCTGATATAAGTTATCATGTTGGTGTAGATGGCATTTCTGTGCTGTTTGTTCTTCTTACTTCTTTTATTTCTCTTCTGGCTGTTTTGACGGGCTGTAAAAGCAAAAAAAGAGCAAAGACATATATGATATGTTTGCTTGCCATTGAAACTATGGTTATGGGTGTGTTTTGTTCGCTTAATGCCGTGCTGTTCTACATGTTTTTTGATGGAATGCTGATTCCACTATATTTCATTGTCGGTATTTTAGGAGAGCAGGGGCGTATTCATGCTGCATGCAGATCTTTTGTTTTCATGATGACAGGTTCTGTAATGCTTTTGTTGTCAGTCTTAACTGTTTGTTTCTATGCTGGCACTACAGAAATCCCAGAACTTTTTTCGGCGGAAATCCCTGTCTATAT
>DAOWDM010000063.1 GCA_030639035.1 Alphaproteobacteria bacterium | reverse complement strand
TTTTGGTGCTTTCTTTTCAGGTTTTATATCATCAAATGATACGGCTGTTTCGATGAAAGCTCCTAATTCATCTGCTATTTCTTTTGGAACGGAGACAACTTTTCCCTCAGTCATTTTCTTTAAGATGTCTTGTTTTAATTCTTCAGGAGTAAAAGAATATTCTTTTAACATTCTATCAATTCTATTCTTTTTCAAGTTAGCCCAATGACCTTTTTTACCTTCTTCTTTTGAACGTTGAAGGTTTGCAGCCAGTCTTTTGCTTTCTTCTTTTAACAGCTTCTCATCTTCAATAGAGCTGATTTCATGATTCAATATATTTTTTATTTGTTTATTACGCTGTTTATAATCTTCAGGAGATAATTTCTTACTATCTGGTTTGTTTTTCAAGGAGTCTTGTTTTGATTCTTCAGGAAAAAGAGAACATTCTTTTAACATTTCATCAATTTTATCCTTTTTCAATTCAGCCCAGTCGCCTTTTTTGCCGTTTTCTTCAAAATATTTAATACTCGCAATTAGTCTTTTGCTTTCTTCTTTTAGCAACTTCTTATCTTCAGCAGAGTTGATTCCCTGTTTTAATATCTCTTTTATTCGCTCATCACGCTGTTTATAATCTTCAGGAGACATTTTCTTATTATCTGGCGGATTTGATGACCTAAAAACATTATTTTTAACGTAAACAGGCTGTTTCTTGATTGTTGTTAGTGGATTTGAATTTATAAGCTCATTCGACCTTAAAGTATTACTCTTAACGTAAGCAGGCTTTTTCTTGTCTGTGGTTAGGAAGATTGAATTTATAAGTTTACGCTGCATAATAATAATTGCCATAGCCATAGGGTCTTTTAATGCCTCATACATTAAAAAATCTTTCCAGTTGTATTTTGGTCTTTTTAATTTTGGGGCTTTTTTCTTCTTGGTTTTGTTTCTTTTGCGTTCTCGTAGCTGTCGTTCATACTCTTTTTTATCGTTTTCGTATTTTTTCCAAAGAGCATTCGTGTTTTTGTGTTTTGTGAGAGGTTTCTTTGTGTATTCGGTTTTTGGTTCTATGGCTTCAAGGTTGATTTCCTCTTCCCATTCCCCAAAACGCTTTTCCAGTTTGCCTTTAGAAAAAGAACGGTCAAACTCTGATGCTTTTAGAACTTGTTTGCCGTCTTTGGACGTTATAACAGCTCCGTTGCCTCGTTTTTTTATTAACAATCCTTGTTCGGCAAGTCCTTTATGGAAGCCCTGCCAGTCTTTAGACTGCTTCAGAGCGTCCTTAAGAGGCTCTTTGCGTTCTTTGACGTATGAATGAAAGCTTTGCTGCCATGTATTGGATTCAAAGCTCTTAGCATTTGGATTTGAACGCTCATAGTCTTTTTCTTTTGTCTTCTCATAGCCATTGTCGACTTTTAGATTATATTTCTTTTCCATTTCACGGCATACTTCAGACATCTTAGGATATGCTTGAAATGGTGTGTGCATGTTAAAAGTTTTAGGGTGTATTTTGCTATATGCAACGTGCATATGGAAATTACCAGTGTTTGAGTGAGTTCCTACAACTCTTTGATGTTCTTCAAAGCCAAGAGCTTTTGCAAGCTCTAGCTCCATATCTTTTAAAGCCTCTAGGCTTGGCTGTTCATCGTCTTCACGAAAAGAAACAACAATATGGTAACTTTTGAATGATTTTGCTCTTGTGTTTTTTTCTTGAGTTGTATTTATATCAAGAATTGCTAACTCTAAATCATTCAGAGTTTCCCCAGCAGGAGAATTGACAATCCAAAAATCTTCTAGCTTTTCGCCTTTCTCGCTAGCATTGGCTGCATATTCCGCAAGTTTGGTGTAACTATCTTTTATGGGGTCATCAAGTTTTTTAGCTATCATTATAAATTCAATATCTTATCTTTTAAATTTTCTTTTACATCGCTTATTTCATCAATAAGAGTATTGATTTTTTCTTCAGAATATTCCTCGCTGATTGCTAGTTTTAATAGATTGCCTAATCTTGCTAAGTCAGAATTTATTTTTAATAAATTATCTATAGCATTATTTTTTTCAAAACTCGGCAACGGAATATTAAGAGCTAGATTCCTTAAATAGTCAGAAGCTGTTAATCCTGTTCTTTTTGCATTGCTCTTTAACGTCTCTCTTTCAAGAGCTGTCAGATAAACATTAGAAATTTTATTTCTTCTTTGTTCAGGAGGTAATTTATTCATGTTTAACAGCCTTTCGGTTTACGTTTTATGTAAGAAAAACATCAATACCTAGTTTCATCAACTCTGTGCGTTCTTTTAACGATAAACTAGGTTTTTCCATTGTTTTACTAAGCTTTTTCAATATTTCAGTTTTATTTAAATTATCTGCTTTCATCATTTCCTGTATTTCTGTTTTTAACTTTTTCATCTCATCTGTCTCCATTTCCAAGGTTTGATTCTTTGTTCTTCAGGTAAAGCCCAAAGACCTAGTTTCGCTTTTTGTGCTTTGGCTTCTGAAAGGATAAAGCTCTTATCTTTTAGGCGTTTTCGGTAAGCAAAGCAGCTTCCGTTGGCTAACATTTTTTTATTGATGTTATCGCCATTAAAAAACAAATGAGCTACAAGGCGTTGATAGCGGTCAACCGTTACTGTTTGAACATAAACCTCTTTCCTATAAATCAGATCTGAAAGAGCTTGTTTTGCATTGCTACCGAAAGGTTCTCTCTTTTCAGAGCAATCAATCCCTGCAACACTGATTTTAACTTGCTGATTGTTTTTAAGAACAACAACAGTATCGCCGTCAATGACTACAATTACCTTTCCTATAAATGCCTCTGAAGCAATAGCTGGAGATATAAGAAAGATTCCAATAAATGATAAAATGAACATTTTTTTTATCATGGCTTTTTATGAAAAACCGTGATTTTGAAGAACTTTCTTTAATAGAGTAAATGTTTTCTTTCCAAGGTCTGGTATGCGAAGAAGATATGAACCTTTCCATTTTGCAAGGTCTTCAACAGTTAAAATTGGTAAATCTTCAGAGTAGCTATAGTAACCGTTTATTACGGCTTTCTTAAAAACTTCCTGTTGTTCTGGAGTTTTATTTCTACAACAAATATTGTGGTCTTTTATTATGTTTATAGCTCTAGTTTTAATGTTATTAGAGGTAGTTTCTTCATTTTTGATAGCTTCAAAAATATCTGTTGAAGATAGGTTTTGAAACACGAGAGATAAAACATTAACAGTCTTGTCTTTATTCTCTGCAATAAAAACAGCATTACCTTTTTCTTTTAGAATTTTTATAACATAAAGATTCTTGGATATTTTTATGCAATTTTCATTTTCTTCACAAAACAATGTAGTATCTGTTTTTTCTAATGAGCTTAAAAAAGCATTTTGAAAGAAATCAGACAGAAAACTAAACTCATTTTTTATGAGGCTGTCTTGAAAAATTATGTTTTCTAATTTCATATTTTTTCTCCTTTTATTCCGCTGCTATTTCTGCTGATTGCTGCATTGGTTCTACAAAATGCTTTCTATCGCTATGTTCTTGTTTTTTGCCTTTGTTAAACAAGGAAACAGGGCGATGATACCCCATTACTCTTGTCCATATTTCGCAAAGCTGGCGTTCTTCAGGTGTTAGTTCGTTCATTTTATTTCATTCCTTCTTTTTTCATAACGACAAGTAAATGTTTAGCTCCTGCATTTCCTTGTTCTGCTGCTCTTTTTATCCACTTAACCGTTGCAGCTTGATTTTTTGGTGTTCCTTGACCTTTGAAATACATCGCACTAAGTAAAATTTGAGCATTTGAATCATTTTGTTCGGCTGCTTTTTTTAACCACTTAAAAGCCTCTTTATAGTCTTTGGCTTTGTAGTGCTTAGCTCCGATTTCAAGTTGAGCTGTTACATCTCCAGAACTTGCTTTTTCAAGCAAGCGGTCATACATAAAATCAGCTCTTGCCGTTGTTGAGCTAAATACAAGCATGATAATGATTAAATATTTTAACAACGGCTTTGCTCTTTTATGAAGTTTCGACCTCATCACTCTACTTTCGGCAATGGCTTTTTAAGTGCTAAATCTCGCATATAGTTTGACATTTTCATGTTTAAGTCTCTTGCAAACTGCCTGAGTTTTTCACGGTCTTTTTGAGTAACATAAACTTGTATAACAACATTTTTTTTATCTTCTTCATTTAGTCTTGCATCTGTTCTTGCCATGATTCTTTCTCCTTAAAATTAAAGGCTTAAAGCCTGTTCTTTGCTGTTGTTCTTGCTTTTATCAAGAGTTTTTTCAATGTTGTTCAAGAGCAGAAAATCTTTTGCTGTCTCTTTTCCCTGTGCTTTGGCTAAGTCGTTGAAGTCGGTATAGCCAAGCTCTTTTTCTTCCTTAGAAAATTTCGGAACTATAACTTTTGCACCAATTTCTTTTGCTGCTTCTGTTGCTTTTTCTAT
>DAOWDM010000035.1 GCA_030639035.1 Alphaproteobacteria bacterium | reverse complement strand
AGTAACACTAAGCATTACAAGAGGCTCCAGATGAAAAAACTTATGAAAAAAGCTGAAAAAACCCTGCAAAAAACATTCGGTCATGAAGAGTTTCGCGCAAGACAAAAGCAAGCAATAAAAAAGATTTTTAACAGAAAAGACGTCTTTTATATCGATGCCACAGGAACAGGTAAGTCTATTTGTTATCAAATACCAGCTCTATGCCTTGATGGTTTATGTATTGTTATAAGCCCTACAATTGCACTAATGGAAGAACAGGTTCTGTCCCTTAAAAACAAAGGAATTAGAGCAGAAACAATTAACAGCTCTAATTTTGGGAATCGGAAAAATGTGCTAGATCTGGTTAAAGAAAACGAAATAGACCTTCTTTACATGGCTCCTGAAACAGCTTTAAAAAAGGATGTTTTATCAGTGTTGAAAAAAGTCAACATCTGCCTTCTTGCTATTGATGAAGCTCACTGCATATCTGGTTGGGGGCATAGCTTTAGGAAAGATTATTTGAAACTGAACCAATTAAAGGACAAATTAAATGCTGATGTTCCTTGCATAATATTAACTGCGACAGCTGATGAAACAACCAAAAAAGATATTGTTAAACAATTAAAGATTGCTCCTCATATAATAACAGGAACTTTATATCGTCCTGAAATCAGCATAAAAATCCAAAAGAAAGACGGTAACGGTATTAAACAGCTTATCCGTTTCTTGAAAAAGCAACCCAAAGAAGACAGCGGTATTATTTATTGTACGAGGAAAAAAGATGTTAATGATGTCTGTAAAAAGCTGAAAAGAAATGGCTTAAACGCATATAGATACCACTCTGAAGTTTCCAACAAGGAAAAGAAAAAAACGCAGCGAACCTTTCAGGAAGAAGCCTGTATTGTAGTAGCTACGAATGCTTTTGGAATGGGGATGAATAAGCCTGACGTGAGGTTTGTTATTCATATGGGTATTCCTTTGAACATCGAGGCTTATTATCAAGAAATAGGTCGAGCAGGGCGTGATGGAAAGTCTGCTCAAGCTGTAATGTTTTGCAATAATAAAGACGTTTCTGTATCAAATTCACTTCTAAGAAACAAAAAAGATAATGAAGTTAAAGATAGCTCCGAATGCCATAAATTTAAGCAATGCCTTCGAGAAAAGTTTCAAATAATGCTTGGTCTCTGCGAAACCGATCGCTGTAAATGGCAGGTTATTAACGAATATCTTGATGAAGAAATTGAGAAATGCGAACGGTGCAACAGTTGCAAAGGAAAGTTCAAAACATACAAAAAAACTAAAGTAGCAAAGAAAATAATAGAATGTATTAATGAACTTGGAACGCCTTGTGGCACTAATCGTATAATTAAAATCTTGTGCGGAGAAGAAGCTGAAAATAAATATTCCAAGCTGAAATCTTTTGGCTCTTGTCGTGAAATTGGAGAAGAAAAGCTTAGATCGACAATCAGGCAAATGATAATCAAAGGTTACCTGTTTATTGATTTAACAAGGTTTGGAGTTCTTGAAGCTGGAGAAATACCCAAAAAAGTAATGATGAGGAAAAGTTTTCTTATCAAGCCCAAGCAAAGCAAAAAAGCAATCTTAAAAGAACTTGATGATAAGCTCTTATCAAAGCTAAAAAAGTTGCGAAAGAGAATTGCGAATACAGATGGAGTTCCTGCTTGTAAAATCTTTTCAGACAAAGCCCTAAAACAAATGGCAATACAAAAGCCTTCAACGAAAAAACAAGCCCTTTCACTCAAGATTATGAATGAAAAGAAACACTCCCAACACGGGCAATTTTTCATCAACTACATCAAAAGATGTTACCCAGTATAAAACAATACAAATCAACTATCTTTAATTTCATGTTAGCTGTTTAAGGATTTCTTCTAGTGTCAGGCGTTGTTTTTGCAATGCTCGAATTTTGCTGACACGCTCAATCATTTCATGCTCATAGAGCTGATAACCTGACTTTGTAGTGTCGGCTATCTCAAGAAGTCCTAGCTTTGTCCAGTAGCGGATTGTCGCTACGGTTTCTTTGGATTTTTCAGCAAGTTGACCTATACGCAACAGAGGCTCTGGACGACTTTCAGGCTGTTCATTTTTTGCAGCTTTCAGCCAAATATCAAGAGACCTTAGAACAGCTTTTTCTATCAGTTTTTCATAGTCAGCCTTGCTTCCACCAAGCTGTGCTTTTTCAATAGCATCAATATATTTAAGTCGGTGGCGTTTTCGGATAATGGCTGTAGGATAACCTTTCTGCAGAAGTATTAAATTCATCAAAAGCCTTGCCGTCCTGCCGTTTCCATCGGTGAAAGGGTGAATTGTAACAAGACGAAAATGAGCCTCTGCTGCAAGCATAACAGGGTGCATGTCTTTGTTTTTTTCTAACCACTCAACAAAATCTTTCATCATAGACGGGACTTTATCAGGGCTTGGAAGTGTTACTTCAGAGCCTGCAATACGAACTGGTATAGAACGATATTTGCCAGCATTATTGTCGTCAATGCTCCTTAAAATCATAGAATGCAGGTTAAGAATATCCTGTTCTGTAATGAGATTCTGCTTTGAAAAAGAATATATGCAGGAAAGAGCCTTTGCGTGATTGGTCGCTTCAAGATGCTCTCTTAAAGACTTTCCGCCAACTGTAATGCCTTTTTCCAAAACAACAGCCGTTTCTTTTCTAGTAAGCGTGTTGCCCTCAATAGCATTGCTAGTATAAGTAAGCTCAACAGAAAACCACTCATCAAGATTCTTAACAAGCTCAGGAGCAAAAGGACGAAACCCGTCCAGCTCATTTTTCTTCTTTGTAAGTTTAACCGTATCCATACATCAAGTATAACGTAACACTTTACGGTTTGCAATGTTGTTGTGCAAATGTTGGGATATTCAGGAAATATCGGCTGCCTTTTTTTTCGCCTTTTTTGAAAAGAACGCCTTTGTTTACAAGGTCTTTTAAATCTCTTGTTGTTGTAGAGGTTGTTGTGTCAGCTATTGTCATGTAATTTTTAGCACTCAAGCCTCCTTTGAAGCCTTTGATTCCTTCTTTGAACATTCTGTTTAAGACTTTATTTTGTCTTTCGTTGATATGGTTTTTATGTTCATCAAATAGCTTTGTTTTCTCTATAACAAAATCCATTTTCTTCTGTGCAGTTTGCTGTGCCTTTATTGTAATATCAGAAAAGTAATCAATCCAAGGCTGGATATTGCTGCTCTTCTGAATATCTTCTAAAGCCATGTAATAATTTTTTCTGTCGTCATTTATTTCGCTTGCTATAGAAAATAAAAGAGACTTTCCAATGCTTTGATATAGGGCTTTATTTGACAAAGCTCTTGCCATTCTTCCGTTGCCGTCATCATAAGGGTGAATCGAGACAAAATATAAATGAGCAATGGCTGATCTTGCCAAAGGCGGCAAAGGGTTTTCTCCATTTAAGGCGGTGTCATTGAACCATTTTATAAAATTTTCCATTTCATTTTCAAGACGTTCTGGAGAAACTCCTTTGAAGTGTACTTTTTCT
>DAOWDM010000255.1 GCA_030639035.1 Alphaproteobacteria bacterium | reverse complement strand
GTTTTTACATAATTATCAAAAAATAAGCCAAAGCTTTCATCTTTACGAATCACGCCTTTTTTTCCGATTAAATCTTCTTTGGTAGAAAAAGGAAAAGGCTTATCACGACGAATAATTGCCGTTATTTGGCTGGTTCTATAAGCTGGAAAAACAGTCTCTAGTCCAGAATAAGGCTTATCACTGAAATGTATTCCGAATATAGCGTCTATTCTTCCATATTTTGTTCTATCAATAGCTTCGTCTAACGTTCCTTCATCTGTTATTTTGTAATTTTTAAAACCGATTTCCTGAATGATTTTTTCAGCAACATCTGCCCCATATCCTTTTAGGAAATAATCAATAGGATTGCCTTCACTATCTGTTTTTTCACCAGCCTCTTTCCAGCTAAACGGAGGACTTACAGCACTTCCAGTTACTCTGAACATGGTGTTGTCAAGACTGCATACTATGCGTTTATTTTTTTTAGCTGCTGCAGGTAATGAAAACAACACGAATACTGCTAGCAATATAAACAATAGTCTTTTCATGTTTTTGCTCCGCCTAAAAAACTATTTTTAAGACAAGTCTTCGCCAGCTATTGCTTTATCAACAAGTTTAAGTGTTTCTTGTCTGCCATAAAGAGCAATAAAAGAACCCATGCGAGGACCCATATCTTGACCAAGGAAAATTTGATAAAGAGCTTTAAACCAGTCCTTTAAGCTTGCAAAACATTCATGGTTTTTGCCTACAAGATAAACCTTGTTCTGAATATCATCAGCGGTTGCTTTCTCATCAAGAGCTTCTAATTCGGTTTTTAAGTCTTTCAAAGCTTTGATTTCATCTGCTGTAGCTTTGCGGTAATTTTTCGCAGGAAGAACAAAATCCTTATAATAAACAATTGCATACTTAACTAATGAATCAAGAAAAGGGTTGTTTTCAGGAGTAGCACCTTCAGCATAACGGCTTATGTAATGCCAGATAACAGCAGGGTCATCAGAATGACAGACGCTTGCAAGATTCAAAATAATGTTTATTGAAAGCTCTTCTTCAGGTTTTGGCACATTTCCGTTGTGTATATGCCATGCAGGATTCGCAAGTTTGGCTTTTTCGTCCTGTTTTTCAAAGCCTCGCAAATGAGCAAGATATTCATCGATTGCCCTTGGAATCATATCAAAATAAAGTTTTTTTGCTGTTTTTGGCTTGTTGTACATAAACAAAGAAAGAGATTCCTGTGGAGCATATTTCAGCCAATCTTCAACAGCCAGTCCGTTTCCTTTTGACTTAGAGATTTTCTCACCTTTTTCATCAAGAAACAGCTCGTAAGTAATCCCTTGAGGAGGTTGAGTTCCAAGAATACGGCAAATACGGCTTGATAGTTTCACTGAATCCATCAAGTCTTTGCCAGACATTTCATAATCTACGTCCAAAGCTTTCCAACGCATTGCCCAGTCGCATTTCCACTGCAGCTTAACGTTTCCGCCTGTAACAAGAGTTTCTACTTTTTCCCCGTCTTCATTTTCATAAACAATAGTTCCTGCATCAACGTTTCTTTCAATAACAGAGACTTGAAGCACTTTTCTAGTTTTCGGGCATATTGGCAGGAAAGGGCTGTATGTGGCTCGTCTTTCTTCTCCTAGAGTTGGAAGAATTACGTTTATAACATCATCATAATTTTGAAGTATTTTCAAAAGAGTCTCGTCAAAAACTCCTGCTGTATAATAATCTGTAGAGCTTTTAAATTCATACTCAAATCCAAACGAATCAAGAAAAGCTTTTAGACGTGCGTTGTTATGATGTCCAAAACTCTCATGAGTTCCAAACGGGTCAGGAACTTCTGTCAAAGGCTTTTCAAGATATTTTTCCAGCATTTCTTTATTTGGAACATTGTCAGGAACTTTTCTCAAGCCGTCCATATCATCAGAAAAACAAAAAAGTTTAGTTGGAATTTCAGGGGCTATTTTTTGAAACGCATTGCGTATCATTGTTGTTCTGGCAACCTCGGCAAAAGTGCCAATATGTGGCAGACCAGAAGGTCCATAACCAGTTTCAAACAAAACATAACCTTTTTCAGGAACTTTGTTTTTCAGCCTTTTTTCAAGCAGATTACGAGCTTCTACAAACGGCCAAGCTTTTGATTGACTAAATATTTCCTGCATTATTTTTTCCTAAATGTTTTTTTTGATATTTGGAATTTAACCTTACCACGATATCAATGCAACAAAATCAAAACATTATTTTTAGAGGAGCTTTTTGGAGTTGGTGAAAAAACAAACAGACGAATCCTTTTGAAAGAATGTTGTTTGAATTAGTTAACATCTACAACAATGACAGCGGGGTATAAACTTTGAATCATTTTATATGATTCTGGCTATATTTTGCACATCAACTTAAATCAGGAAATTACCTTATTCGCACTTACTGTACCATTGGTGGAATTGGAAACGGTGCTCCAGGGAAGCCTGTAATTCCACTTGGTGATTGATTCATCATATTTGCAGGCAAAAACGGCTTTCCATTAATTTCAACTCCAGCATCAGGTGAGATAGAAAAAGCAAACGTTTCAATCTGCCTACCTTGCTCATCTTCACTTTTTTCAGCACTATCACGAAATGCGAGTAGAGGGTCAAGAATAGACGATTCGTAATCCTTAGGCATTTTTTCGTTTATAGCATCTGTAGTAGTTTCCCCTTTTTTCACTGTTAGAGCGTCAAGTCCACGAATAGCTAGTTTTAGTTTGCCAGATACTCCCATTCCTTTGCGAGCAAGCTGAAATTTACCTTTGCCATCAATGTCATAATCAACAGCATTAGCTATTAATTTTTTAACATGCAATGTTGCATCAGCTTCAACTGCCATAATTTTCAACTCTTCCATTAGCCGAAGTATAGCAAAAGCACTGCCTCCCATGTTTTCAGAAGGAGCTAAAACATCACCGCTTGAAGGTATTTTTTTAATCACAGGCATAGAAGGGGCAAGCAGCTCAGGAGTTTTTTTCAATATATGGTCTGCTATTTTAAGCAATGGAAGGTTATCCAGCTCTAACCTAAAACTTATTTTTTCAGGAGCTTTTAACGTTTCGGGAACATCTTTTTTTTCATCGGCAAAAAACAAAGCTGTTTTTGTTTTTGCTGTTTCTGCAACAGAGATTCCATCAACGTTAAAATCAACAAACATTGTGCTTAAAGGCTTATCTAAAGACGTTCCGCCTGTTTCAAATTTTATTTCCTTAATTGATACATCTTCTTTTTTACCATCTGTGCGAATTTTTAAGCCAAGGATTTTCCCCGCCCCTTTTGTACTCTGCATAATAACAGGAATTTCTGGGAATTTTATTTTTGCCATAACTCTTTGCATATTAGGCTTAACTTTTGGCTGTGCTTTTTTCTGCTGTAAAAAAACTGAAGCAACAGCCTTGTTTACATCTTCTACAAACTTCTTATGAGCAAGAAGATTCAAACCATCAGTTGTAGATTCAAGCTCTATAGAAGATATAGACAGCTTGTGTTTTCCGTCTTTAATATTTGCAGAATTATCTGCTGCAGTTATTCCTTTTATTTTCATTGTGGAAGAAAAATCAAACAATCCGCCGCCTATGTCCTTCATTTTCATAGGAAGTTCTATCTGTTCAATTTTCATGCTAAAAGGAAACATAATGCCGTCTATGTTTATATCTTTGTATGCAAGGTCTATCATAGTTGCATTATTCAAAGGAACAGACCATTTTGTTTCAAATTTTTGACTATCAACAGCCAAAATACCATAAACATCACCTTCTAGATTAACGGCACGAATTTTCCCTGGTATAAGAACCTTAACAAAATACTCTGTATCGTTAGCAGGAGTAATATCAAAACGGACAGTTCCAACTCGAACTAGAACGTTTTGTTCCCCTAATATTTCAACTTTTGGAAGATAGATTCTATAGCTGTCTTCATGTTTAGATATTTTTGGAGAATCTGTAAGATTAATAACAGCTCCTCTATTATTAGTAATAGTAAGAGGCTTAATAGCAGCAATAAAATCACCTAGGATTTTTCTAGCTTTTTCATCTTCAGGATTTGTTTCGCCTTTAATTTCAAGTGAGGCAATTCCCTTTCTATCCAATTCATCAAGAGCTGCAATAGACTTTGGATCACCAGCTTCTGCCGCTTTTTTGTACCACTTCAAAGCCTTGTTCACATCAGTATAAACACCCATGCCATCATAATTATAAAGACCAAGCCGTCCCATAGCACCAGCATGTCCTTTTTCTGCTGCTTTTTCATACCATTCATAAGCTTTGTCATAATTAAGAGGCAAGCCAATGCCGTTTTCATTCAACCAAGCCATTTTCAGCATAGATTCAATATGCTTCTTTTTAGCAGCAAGTCGATACCATTTCCATGCAAGAGAATAGTTAAGCTGTACGCCCAGTCCTTTTTCATGCATATAGCCAAGATAATATTGAGCTTGAGCATCTCCCTTTTCAGCCAGAGGTTCAAGCTCTTCCAAAGCAATGTCATACTCGCCACGCTGCATGGCAAAATAGCCAGTCTCAATATCTGCCTTTGTCAAAGAAGGAAAAACTAAAAGCATCAATAAAATCAGGAATAATCTGCACATAAACGAAACTTTCTACTAATACGAGTTGAAAACTAAAACCATAATAACAGCTTTTTTAGAAAAATTAACCAACTTTTAAGCCCCCTCCTCTCATTAGAAGAAGAGGGGTGTTAAAAATTAAAGCTATTGCCTCATTTTTCCTGCTGCCATTTCGGCTGCATTTACAAGTTGATAGGCTATAGGGGAAGCCGTTAATGCTGGGTGCGTTCCAAGTTGGAATACAGCAACTTGCTCTGCTGTCATATTACCTGAAATACAAGCACTTATCACGTTGATAAGTTCACCGCCGCTTTTAGCACCGTAAACCTGTCCGCCAAGGATTTTCCCAGTACCTTTTTCACAAATCAGATGAACTGTCATTTCCTGCATTCCAGGCATTCCTCCTGGGTGGCGGTTTGGAGCTGTAGCTTCACCTACAACCACTTCATAGCCAGCTTTTTCGGCAGCTGCATGTGTTAATCCTGCTGCTGCAAAGCATGTTTCGTTTACAACTGTTGAATAAACACCGATAGAACCTTGGTTTTCTCTGCGAAGACCAAAAAGATTTGCTCCAGCGATTCTTGCGTGCATAGTTGCTATTGATGCAAGTTTTAGAGGGGCAGGCTTGCCACTAAAGAAGTATAATGTTTCTGCACAATCACCACAGGCAAAAATGTTTTTATCTGAAGTCAGCATGTGTTTGTCGACTTGAATGCTATTGGTAGAACCAATTTCTAAGCCGATTTTCTGTGCAAGGTCAATATTAGCTTTTGCACCGATTGCAAGTATTACAGTATCAGCTTTGATTTCTTTACCGCTGCCTAGTTTGACAGTCTGTACTTTCTCATCTCCAAGCAAAGCTTTAACACTGTCTTTTGTGATTACGTTAATGTCTCGTTCTTTAAGAATTTTTTCTACAGCAACACCTGCATATTCATCAAAAGCACCTGAAAGACACGTTGGCTGCATTTCTACAATAGTTACATTAATGTTGCGTCCTTTTTTGCACTCATCAGCAAATTCAACACCTATGAAACCACCGCCGATAATGACCAAATCTTTTGATGAATTAACCGTTTCAAGTAGAGCGGATAGGTTAGGAACTTCCTTTGTAATTTCAAAAACATTCTTTTTATCTAAACCTTCAATTGGAGGTCTAATAGGTTTAGAACCTGTGGTAAGAATCAGCTTGTCGTATTCTACTTCTTTGCCAGATGCAGTTTTAACAATGCGTTTGTCTCTGTCTATATCAACAGCTACATCTATAACTAAATCGATTTTGTTTTTTTCAAGTACAGCATCAGGAACGATGTTTTTATCTGGAGAACCAACTGTACCATAAATGTAAGGAATACCGCATGGTATCATTACTTTTTCTTCTGCTCTGATAACCAGTACTGACTTGTTAGGATAATGCCTGCGAGCAGTTATTCCTGCTGTTACACCTGCGGCACTTCCGCCTATTATTACTACATCATATTTATTCATTTAATTTTCCTATTATATTAAAATCATATTTTCAGTATCTATATTATTTCTATATTAAAAGTTTTTCAATGATAGTGTTTAATAATAGCTTGCCCTTTGCAGTTGTACGCAAAAAAAACTCATTGTTTTCAAGTAAATTGGATTTACATAATTCAGCAAAAGCATCTTTATTAACTGCATTTTCCAAGCTTACACCTGCCAAACGTAAAAATATTTTTTTATCAATGCCTTTG
>DAOWDM010000092.1 GCA_030639035.1 Alphaproteobacteria bacterium | reverse complement strand
TTTTGGTTGTTTCTTTTTTCGATTTTACGCCATTTTTTTACGTTATTGTTATGCTCTTTTAGGGTTTTTGCAAAGACATGACCGCCTGTTCCGTCTGCTACAAAATATAGGTAGTTAGAGCTTTCTGGATTTAACACAGCTACAATAGAATCTCTGCCTGAATTACAAATAGCCCCAGGTGGCAAACCATAGTTTGTATATGTATTATAGGGGTGTTTTGTTTTTAAGTTCTTTTTAGAAAGAGGCTTGTCCATAACTCCAAGCCCATCACTCAAAGCATAAATAACCGTGGGGTCTGTTTGTAAACGCATTCTCTTTACAAGCCTGTTGATGAAAACAGAAGCAATTAGCCCTCTTTCTTCTGGAATGGCTGTTTCTCTTTCAACTATAGAAGCGAGTATTACAGCTTCTTTTTTTGTATTAAACGGCAGGTTTTCTATACGTTTTGACCAAAGTTCATCTAGCGTTGACTCCATTGATTCAGTCATTCTGCGAATAATGTCATCTCGTGTGTCGCCAAGTGAAAAATGATAAGTTTCAGGAAGCAAACTGCCTTCTTTTGGAATTGAAGTAAACTCACCAACAAGCGTTTTGTCTTTACTAATAATTTTTAAGATTTGTTTTGTAGTCAGACCTTCAGCAATTGTCATGCTGTGAATTACAGTTTCGCCTTTTATGAGAATCTGCATTGCTTCTTCAGCACTCACCATTGCTGGAAACAGGAATTCACCAGCTTTTAGCTGAGTTGTTTTGCGGCTGAAACGAGTGCCAAGACGAAAAATCAGAGAACTTTTTACAATTCCCTCACGCTCTAACAGCGTTGAGATATGAAACAATCCCTGACCACTAGGAATCACTACAGCTCTTGCTTCTTTTAAACGTCCTTTTTCTGTAAAACGGTCATAACCAAGCTTGGCTAGTCCGCCACAAAAAACGCCTAAAATCACAAGAGCTGTAATAGCTAAAATGACAATTCGTTTTATCAATGCAATGTCTATTTAAGGTGCTGCCTTGAAAATAAGCGAAGCATTTGTTCCGCCAAATCCAAAAGAATTCGACATTATAGCTTTTATTTTCCGTTCTTTGGCAACATGTGGAACAAGGTCAATATCACAGCCTTCAGAAGGATTATCCAGATTAAGCGTTGGAGGAACAATGCCATTATTCATGGCAAGTATAGAGAATATAGCCTCTACTGCTCCTGCTGCTCCAAGAAGATGCCCTATTGAAGATTTTGTTGAAGACATGCAAATTTTAGAAGCATGGTCGCCAAAAAGTCTTTTAACTGCATCATGTTCAATCTGGTCTCCAAGAGGAGTAGAAGTTCCATGAGCATTAACGTAGTCAATATTTTCGATATTAGTTTTGCTGTGCTTCAACGCCATTTTCATAGCACGGAAACCGCCGTTTCCATCAGGAGCAGGTGCTGTTATGTGATACCCGTCTCCTGAAAGACCATAGCCGTCAAATTCAGCATATATTTTTGCTCCACGCTTTTTGGCGTGTTCATATTCTTCCAAAACAACAACAGCAGAGCCTTCACTCATAACGAAACCGTCTCTATCTTTGTCCCATGGACGAGAACCAGTTTCTGGGCTGTCATTGTGGCTTGCAGTTACTGCTTTTGCTCGTGCGAATCCTGTGATTCCAAGAGGGTGAACAGCAGCTTCTGCTCCGCCTGCAATCATTACATCTGCATCGTCATGTATAATCATGCGAGCAGCATCACCAATTGCATGCGTGCTTGTAGCACAAGCTGTAACAACAGAATGGTTTGGTCCTCTTAATCCGTATTTAATGGATAAATGACCTGAAATAAGATTGATAAGACTCGCTGGAATAAAGAACGGGCTGATTCTTTTTGGCCCTTTTTCCTTAAGAAGGATAGCGTTCTCTGCAATTGTAGATAAACCGCCGATTCCTGAACCAATTATAACGCCTGTGCGTTCTTGGTCTTCATCGCTTTCAGGCTTCCAACCAGAATCTTCTATGGCATCAATACCTGCACCAATACCGTAAAGAATAAAAGGGTCTATACGCTTCTGTTCTTTAGGAGAAAGAAACATATCTGGATCAAATAAATCAGGATTATCTTTTCCTATAGGAACTTGCCCTGCGATTCTCACCGCTAAGTTAGAAGCATCAAATTTGGTAATTTTACTTATACCAGACTTGCTTTCGATAATACTGTTCCAGTTGATATTAACACCACGTCCGAATGGAGTAATAAGTCCCATTCCAGTAACAACCACACGCCTCATATTAGACTCCTAAAAAAACCGCTCTTTTGTCCCATTACGTCGTCATGAACCTTCCTCAAATGCTCATGTACCTTACGGTACACTGTGCTCCTCGAAAGAACCATTCCTAGTACTGGAACAAAATCTTCGGTTTTTCTTTTAAAGATAACCTTAAAAAACAACAGCGTCAGCTTAATTAAACTGACGCTTGAAGTTTTGCTTTAATCAGGCGTTCTCACTAATGAATTTTACAGCATCTTCAACAGTAAGAATTTTTTCTGCTGCATCATCAGGAATGTCACAGCCAAACTCTTCTTCAAAAGCCATAACAAGCTCTACTGTGTCCAGACTGTCTGCACCAAGGTCATCGATAAAACTAGATTTATCAGCAACTTTAGCTTCTTCAATACCAAGATGTTCTACAACAATTTTTTTTACGCGATCAGCAACATCACTCATGTGATTATCCTTTAGATGTTAAAACTTCACTTTAATAAAACAGAGATTTATCTCTGTGTGTTCTGTATTTATTACCAGAACAGCGATTAAGTAACATACTTTCTAATGCTTTACCAGAAAAGTAAACAGCAAATTACAAAGATGTTTAAAAGCCTAATAAAAACAAAGAGCTACTTAAAAAATCCTTTTAAATTAGCCTATATCATAGCCATTCCGCCGTTTACATGCAGGGTTTGCCCAGTAACGTAGGCTGCTTCATCACTAGCAAGGAAAGTAATAGCGGCAGCTATATCCTCTGGAGTCCCAAGTTTTCCCATTGGAATATTAACTGAAAGAGCTCTTTTCTGCTCTTCTGGAAGAATATCTGTCATTGCTGTTCTGATAAACCCTGGAGCAACACAGTTTGCGGTAATTCCTCTTGAAGCAACCTCTGCTGCAAGACATTTAGTCATTCCAATCATGCCAGCTTTAGAAGCAGAATAGTTAGCCTGTCCAGCATTTCCTGTAACACCAACAATAGAAGCAATGTTGATGATTCTCCCTGTTCTTCTTTTCATCATTCCACGCAAAACAGCTTTAGAAAGCCTGAAACCTGCTGTTAAATTGACATCTAACACCAGTTGCCAGTCTTCGTCTTTCATACGCATAAAAAGTCCGTCTCGAGTCAGCCCTGCATTATTAACAAGAATATCAATGCTTCCCATAGTCGTTTCTGCTTCTTTTGCCATTTTTTTAACAGCTTCGCCATCGGAAAGATTACATTCAAAATAATGAACTCTTTCCTTTAGTTCTGTCGCTAGTTTTTTAAGAGGTTCTGCAGTCATATCAGTTAAAGCAACAGTAGCTCCGCAAGCATGAAGCGTACGAGCAACCACTGCCCCGATTCCACCTGCTGCACCAGTGATAAGTGCAGTTTTTCCGTTGAGATTAAACATAGTTTTTTGCTCCGTTTATCATGTTGTTTGTTTCAAAAAATCTTCTATATCGCTGCAAGTATTAAGGGATATTCCCTTCATTCCTTTGTCAATACGGCGGACAAGTCCTGTCAGCACTTTTCCAGTGCCAGCCTCAACCAAAGTATCTACTGCATGTTTTTTAAGGAAAAGCACGCTTTCACGCCAGCGAACAGCACCAGTAACCTGCTGCACAAGAAGTTTGCGAATCTCGTCAGGAGAACTTGTTGCTGAGGCTGTAACATTTGCTACTAGAGCAGGCTTTGGTTCAGAAATATTAACATCAGCCAAAGCATCTTTCATTACATCTGCTGCGGGCTGCATTAAAGAACAATGAAACGGAGCACTTACAGGCAAAAGAACAGCTCGTTTTGCTCCATTTTCCTTTGCAAGAGTTATCGCTCTGTTTACTGCCTCAACATGTCCGCTAACAACAATCTGTCCGTTGGCGTTATCATTGGCTGCACAGCAGACCTGTCCTTGAGCTGCCTTTTCTGCAATACCTTTTACGGCTTCAAAATCTAGTCCCAATAAAGCAGCCATAGTTCCTTGACCTACAGGAACAGCTTTTTGCATTGCTTTCCCTCGAGTCTTTAGCAGTTTTGCTGTATCTGTCAGCGAGATTGCACCAGATGCACATAAAGCTGAGTACTCACCAAGCGAATGTCCTGCTGTAAAGCTAAACTTATCGCTAATATCAATACCGCCTTCTTTTTCAAGAACTCGCACGACAGCCATACTTACAGCCATTAATGCAGGCTGAGCATTTTCTGTTAAAGTAAGTTCTTTTTCATCTCCTTCAAACATAAGATTGGATAATTTTTGAGACAAAGCCTCATCAATTTCACCAAAAACATCTTTAGCAACAGAAAAAGCACCTGCTAGTTCCTTGCCCATACCAACCGATTGAGACCCTTGCCCAGGGAAAACCAATGCACGCGACATAAAAACACTCCATTCATTAAAATTATCTTTTTAAGGAATACGACAAACAGCATAAGAAGACAATTAGAGAATTTTATATCAAAGAAACAACTAAGAATCCTTGCAAACGCTGTTACTTAATATATAGTACCCGCTCCAGTAGGCTCCTTGCTAGTGTAAAAACCAGCTATGCCTTTATGGGCGTGGGTTTTATTAAAACCTACCGCGAATTGGAAGAGACAAGCCATAAGGAGTAATTTATATGTCTTTATACGAAAGCGTACTTATTGTACGTCAAGATGTTAGTACTGCTCAGGTAGAAAGTTTGGCAGATGATTTGACCAAAGTTCTTTCTGACATGGGTGGTAATGTTAGTAAACGTGAGAATTGGGGGCTACGCACTCTAGCTTATCGGATTAAGAAAAACCGAAAAGGTCATTATGTTCTGTTGAATATTGATGCACCAGCTGAAGCTGTGCACGAGTATGAACGTCAAATGCGTATTAACGAAGATATACTGCGGTATATTACGATTCGAGTTGATGAGCTTGAAGAAGGTCCTTCTGTTATGCTTGCAAGAGAAAGTCGTTCACGTGAACCACGTACTGAAAACAGGGAGAGAACTAATGCATAAGCCACAGCAGCGTCCTTTTTTCCGTCGTCGTAAAACATGTCCTTTTTCTGGTGAAAATGCACAGAAAATTGATTATAAGGATGTAAAGCTTTTACAGAGATTTATTTCCGAACGCGGGAAAATAGTTCCAAGTCGTATTACAGCGGTATCAGCCAAAAAGCAGCGTGAACTAGCTACAGCTATTAAACGTGCTCGTTATCTTGGTCTTTTACCTTATGTTTTAGATTAAAAACCAGTTATTTTTAATGTGATAATCTGACGGTTTTTATCAAGGAGATAACATTGTCGCAGCGTTCTGTTCCTCGTGATTTGTTAATTGCTGTTACAGCAGGAGTTCTTGGAGCTTTTCTATTTGCTTCTATCTTTTTAGGTGGAGCAGTTGGAACTTTTAGCATTTATTTCTCGTCGCTGCCTATTATAGCGGTTGGAATGTCGCTTGGTTGTGTTGCAAGTGTTGTTTCTGTTTTCAGCGGTGTTGCTGTTTTTTCCATAATTGGAGCTGGTTCTTCTTCTGCTCTTTTATACGTAATTGCTGATATAGTTCCAGCAATGATAATTGTGTATTTAGGAATATTAAGTAGAACTGAGAAAACTAAAAAATGGACACATAAGCTAACTTCCAGTAACAGAGAAAATCGGCAGTGGTATCCTGTCGGAAGTATTTTGTGCTGGCTTTCATTGGCAAGTGCTTTATTGCTGATGATGGTGGCTTATTTGTTTCATACAAATACGTTCAATATTGGAATTGATGCTTTTGCTGGAAAAACTGGAATAGAAACGTTTTTACATGATGTTGTAAAAAACATGTTAAACGTAGCTATGTTAGGCAACCTTGATTTCAAGAAAGAAATACTTGAAAACGTTGTGCCAGTTCTTCCTGCTTTATTAGCAACATGCTGGATAATAAAAGGTGTCGTGGCTGGAGTTGCAGCTCAATGGGTGCTTAACCACTTTAAAATGGCTTTGCGACCTATGCCAGATTATAATGAACTTAATATCACTGCATGGAGCTATCTTGCTCTTTTAACAGCAATTGCTGTTGGTTTTTTAATGCATGGAGATATTGGTTTCACAGGAAAAAATGTTGCTTTTGTATTGGCACTTCCTTTGATGTTTAAGGGAGTTGCATATATGCACAAGCTAGCTGGGCAGGCAAAATTTCCAAAATTTTGTTTGATGGTTTTTTACATTTTGTTTTTTATCAAAATGGATTTAATGACCGTAGTAATTATAGGACTCGGTCTATTTGAAGGAGCGGCCAAACTATACCAAAAAAAAATGGTAAGTAATGGTTAAGGGGAAAAAATAATGGAAATTATCTTATTAGAGCGTATTGAAAAGCTCGGTCAGATGGGTGATGTGGTTAATGTAAAAACGGGTTATGCTCGTAATTATCTTCTTCCACAGAAGAAAGCTATGCGTTCCAATAAAGCCAATTTGGCTTTGTTTGAAGTTCAGAAAGTTCAGATTGAAGCTATGAATCTTGAGCGTCGTAAAGAAGCTGAAGTTATAGCTGAAAAAATGAACGGTTTGAAAATTGCTATCCTTCGTCAGGCTGGTGAAACAGGGCAGCTTTACGGTTCAGTTACAGGACGTGATATCTGCTCATCAATCAAAGAAGCTGGCTTTACTGTCTATCGTAGTCAGGTAGAGCTCAGTAGTCCGATAAAAGAACTTGGCGGTTTCGACATTAGCATAAGGCTACACTCTGAAGTAACGCAGTTAGTTAAATTGGATATAGCTCGTTCTCAGGCTGAACTTGATGTAGCTGAGAAAGCTGTGGCAAAAGCTGTTGCAAAAGCTGAGCTAGAAGAAAAAGCCACAGAAGAAACTTCTTCTTTGGTTGAAGCTTCTTAAAAAAAATAGCTTGCTTTGGGAATTATAAAGAAAAAGCGGGGGGAAAGACCCTCCCGCTTTTTTATAAGTATGGATTGTTTGTCCATACCTGTTTTTGATATTGTATTGATATGAACAAACCTTCTTCTGCTGAAGCCTTATTAAAAGAATCTGCGAATCAGCCATCAGATGTGCTGACCAAGCAGTGTGAAGATTCTTTCCGTGAATTGCCACAAAATCAGGAAGCAGAACAAGCCCTTCTTGGAATGGTTCTCATAAACAATCGTGTTTATGAAAGATTAAGTGAATTTCTTTTACCTCAGCATTTTGCCAATCAGGTGCACGGACAAGTATTTGAAGCATGCGGAAGGCTGATAGAAAGAGGTCATCTTGCAGACCCAACAACCTTAAAAAGTTATTTTGAGCAGAACGAACTATTAAAAGAAGTAGGCGGTCAAGAATATCTTGTCAGGCTTTCAAACACGTCTATTACAAGCAGAACTGCTGAAGAATACGGTAGACTAATTCATGATCGTGCTTTGCGTAGAGAGCTTATTTCCGTTGGTCAGGAAATGATAGGTGATGCATTTGAAGATGACCTTGACACAAAAGCTGTAGATCAGATTGAAAACACTGAAAAAAAATTATATGAACTTGCAACGCAAGGAACAAGAAGCGGTCCGAAGGAATTTTCGATAGCTTTAACTGATGCAATTAATCAAACTGCCGCTGCATATAAAAATGAAGGTAACCTTGCAGGGCTATCAAGCGGTTTTGTAGATCTTGATAGAAAACTTGGCGGTCTTAGCAAATCAGACTTGCTTATTATTGCTGGAAGACCAGGTATGGGTAAAACCGCTCTGGTAACTAATGTTGCATTTAATGTTGCTAATATAATAAAAAATCAAAAAGATGATGATAAGTCTTCTGTTCTTTTCTTCTCTCTTGAAATGTCCGCAGATCAGCTCGCTGCTCGTATTTTGTCAACGCAAACTCAGATAAGCTCTCATAGAATGCGTACAGGAAGCATTGAGCCAGAGGAGTTCACAAGATTAGCTGGTGCAGTACGAGAATTAGAAAAAGAACCTCTTTATATTGACGACACTCCAGGATTGACTGTTTCAAATATAAGAACAAGAGCAAGGCGACTTAAAAGAGAAAAAGGTCTTGGGCTGATTATAATCGACTATATTCAGCTGCTTTCCACTCCGCCAGGTCAAAACAATCAGAACCGAGTTCAGGTTGTTTCTGAAATGACTAGGGGGCTTAAAATACTTGCAAAAGAACTAGACGTTCCTGTTATAGCTTTATCACAGCTTAGTCGTAGCCTTGAATCTCGTGATGACAAACGTCCTTTATTATCAGACCTTCGTGAATCTGGTTCAATTGAACAAGATGCTGATATTGTTATGTTTGTTTATCGTGAATTTTATTATAAAGAGCGTGAAACTCTTATTCAAAAATTCAATGAAAGTGCAGAACAGTTTTTGGAGCGTCAAAGAAGACATGAAGATGATGTAGAAGCTTTACGCAACAAGTCAGAAGTCATTATTGCTAAGCAAAGACATGGACCGACTGGTGTTGTTGACATGTACTTCAACGGTGAATTTACTCAGTTCGGCGACTGGATAAATGACGACCATATGCCAGAAATTCATTAATGACAGGAATATAAATTGTATAACGTTCAACAGGCAGGGGCTGTTTTAACTATAGATGTCGGTGCTATTGCTGATAATTGGCGACAGCTTGCCAAACACGTTGGCAAAGCTGAATGTTCGGCTGTTGTAAAAACTAATGCTTATGGACTTGGAATGACGAAGATTGCTCCTGCATTATCATGGGCAGGCTGTAAAACTTTTTTTGTTACCAATGTTGCAGAAGGTATTGAGTTAAGGCAATGTCTTGGCAATCAGCGTGTTTTCGTACTGCATGGAAATTATTCCAACACAGAATCAGATTTTTTAGCTAACGACTTGATACCAGTTCTTAACTCTCTGAAACAAGTTTCGGACTGGTCAAATTTTGCTAAGAAGTCTGGAAAAACTTTACCTGCAGCTCTGCATATTGACACAGGAATGACACGTCTTGGGCTGTCATTTTCAGAACTAAACGAGCTTTTAAATACTCCTGATGCTTTTGATGGAATTGAGCTTGTAATGTTCATGAGTCACCTTGCTTGTTCTGATGAAAAAGACAATCCGAAAAATTCTTTACAGCAAACACTTTTTTACGATGCATGTAAAAAGATAAAAAAACGCTGGGAAAATATCGAGTTTAGCCTCGCAAGTTCTGCTGGTGTTTTTCTAGGTCAAGAATATATTTTTGATATAGTTCGTACAGGGATTGCTCTTTACGGCTGCAATCCATGTTTACATCAAAAAAACCCAATGAAGCCAGTTGTTAAGCTTCAAGGGAAAATCCTTCAGCTTCAAGACGTTGACTCCTCGCAAACTGTTGGATATGGTGCTACCTATAATGTTCCGACAAAAGGCAGAATTGCGACTGTTTCAGTTGGATACGGTGATGGAATTCTCCGTTCAGCAGGCAACAAGGCTTACGGCTATATAGGAGATGTCAAAGTTCCTCTAGTAGGCAGAGTGTCTATGGATTTGGTTTCATTTGATGTTTCTAATGTTCCTAAAAACCTTGTTCATGCAGGAGCTTTTATTGACCTTATTGGTAAAAACAATACTGTAGATGATATTGCTTTAAGTGCAGGAACTATCAGTTATGAAATTCTAACCAATCTTGGACAGCGTTATTTTCGCAATTATATCGGGGAGTAAAACATGAACTTTCTTGCTCTTGTAGGCAGGGCTTTTATAAAATTCCTTGGCGTAACAGGCAGGCTGTCAATATTTACAACATTGTCTGTATCTCATTGTTTTCGTCCGCCTTTTTTCATGCGTTTGCTTATGAAGCAAATGATTGAGATAGGCTATTATTCTCTGCCTGTTGTTGGACTGACGACTATTTTTGCAGGAATGGTTTTGGCATTGCAAAGCTATACTGGATTTTCACGTTTCGGAGCTGAAGGAGCTGTAGCCTCTGTAGTAATCATATCAATAACACGAGAGCTTGGACCTGTTCTTGCAGGATTGATGGTTGCAGGACGAGTTGGTGCTTCAATGGCAGCAGAAATAGGCACTATGCGTGTTACTGAGCAGATTGATGCTTTAAAAACCTTATCAACAAACCCTTTCAAATATCTGATTGCACCTCGCATTATAGCGGGTCTTTTGATGTTGCCACTTTTGGTTTTTGTTGGAGATATTATAGGTGTTTTCGGTGGCTATATTGTAGGCGTGTACAAGCTTGGCTTTAATCCTGCGAATTACATTTCAAGCACTTGGGAGCATTTTGAAATGATAGACTTGCTTTCAGGTCTTGTAAAAGCAGCTGTATTTGGTCTCATTATTTCTATTATGGGCTGCTATCACGGATATAATTCAAAAGGCGGAGCTCAAGGGGTAGGGGCTGCAACAACAAACGCTGTTGTTTCTGCTTCAATTCTTATTCTTACTTTCAATTATATTTTAACCGAACTATTTTTCGCAACCACACCGAGCTAAAACAATGGAAACACCAAAAATAAAACTGGATAACGTACACAAATCCTTTGACCAAAAGATTGTGCTGGACGGTTTTAATATGGAAGTTTCCGCTGGGGAATCAGTGGTTGTCATTGGCGGTTCTGGTGTCGGCAAGTCGGTAATGCTTAAATGTATTCAGGGTATTCTGATTCCTGAAAACGGCTCTGTTCAAGTTGACGGTGATGAAGTTGTAGGAATGTCTACTCGCAAAATTGAAAAAGTAAACCGAAAAATCGGAATGTTGTTCCAAGGAGCTGCTTTATTCGACAGTCTTCCTGTATGGGAAAATGTTTCATTCGGTTTGATACAAGGCAAAAAAACGCCTCGTAAAGAAGCAAAAGAAATAGCTATAGATGTTCTTGCTCAAGTAGGTCTTGGAGCAGATGTAGCAGACCTTTCACCTGCTGAACTGTCAGGAGGAATGCAAAAACGTGTTGGACTTGCAAGAGCAATAGCTACAAAACCAGAAATCATATTTTTTGATGAGCCAACGACTGGGCTTGACCCGATTATGGCTGACGTAATCAATGATTTGATTGTAAAAAGCGTAAAAGAGCTTGGAGCAACAGCACTTTCTATTACTCATGACATGGCGTCAGCTCGTAAAATTGCAGACAGAATAGTTATGCTTTACAAGGGAAAAGCTATCTGGGCAGGCAAAGTTTCCGAAATTGATAACTCAGGCAATCCGTATGTTGAACAGTTTATAGCAGGAAAGGCTGAAGGTCCGATTGCTATGGAACTCAAACGGTAACTAACTTCTACTGTCATTCTGAATTTAATTCAGAATCCATATTCTTTTTTCCCAATCCAAAAAGGTGGATCCTGAATTAAATTCAGGATGACAATTGTTTGCTAAATTTTATTGAATTCTATATTCATTTATACAGTGTAAGTTGCAATTTATATAAACAGAAGCTATGCTATCGCTTTTAAATATTTATGGAGAATTTCTAATGGCAAGTTATATATATCATGCAGTATATGGAGCAGGCGGAACAGGTTCTATGTTTCAAATAGTATCTATTGAAGAGTTTTTAGAAAACAAATCTATTAATATAACAAATAAATTTGATCAAGGGGTGCATTTACAAGATGAAAACGATCTAAAAAAATATATTGCAAAAATAACAGGCAATAAAATCGAAGATATTGACTTAGAACAAGTGTGATTTTTTCACATAATTAACTATGTTTGTTGTTGAAACTTTTGTTTTAACCACTAGAGCCTATCTGATTTAAGTTGACATGTAAAATAGTCACATTGTCATTCTCAGCCCAAAGGGCTGGGAATCCAGAGTGTTTATAAGAAAGACTGGATTCCCGAACCTTTCGGTTCGAGAATGACAGTGTAGGAATATGAAATATAAAGTGATTCCATATAAAACAGCAATCTCATTATTCAACAGACAAACGGCAAGGTTTTAAAAAATTGGCAAAATCTACAGTTTCATATGTATGTCAGTCATGCGGTGCGGTCTATCCTAAATGGAGCGGACATTGCACAGCCTGTGATTCTTGGAACTCGATAACAGAAGAAGTAACTCAAGAAGCCCCAAAAAGCATAAAAAGCAAACGTGGTGGCAGAGAAATCGAACTTGTAAGCCTTGACGGAGTTCCTGCAAAAGTCGACAGACTCAAAACTGGAATAAGCGAACTTGACCGAGTATGTGGAGGCGGTTTAGTTGCAGGCTCGGCTCTTCTTGTCGGCGGAGACCCTGGAATTGGCAAATCAACGCTTTTACTTCAAGCGACTGCTGCCCTTTCTTCTGGAAGCAATCCATCGAAATGCGTCTATATTTCAGGTGAAGAAGCCGTTGACCAGATAAGAATGCGTGCATCAAGACTAGGGCTTGATAAGGCTAAAGTTCAGCTTTCAGTTTCTACAAGCGTACGGGATATAATTGCTTCTTTGGATAAAAAAGACTGCCCCGATGTTGTGGTGATTGATTCAATCCAAACAATGTATGTTGATATTATAGACTCTGCCCCTGGGACTGTAAGTCAGGTTCGTGCCTCTGCTTTTGAACTTATACGCATTGCAAAAAAACGAGGCTTTATTCTTTTCCTTGTAGGGCATGTTACCAAAGGCGGAGCTATTGCAGGACCTAGAATACTTGAACATATGGTTGACACAGTTCTTTATTTTGAAGGCGACAGAGGTCATCAGTTCCGTATTTTGCGAGGTGTAAAAAACCGTTTTGGTGCGACCGATGAAATCGGCGTTTTTGAAATGACACAAGAAGGTCTTGCGGAAGTTTTAAATCCGTCCGAATTGTTCTTAGCAGAACGGCGTGGAAATGTATCAGGCTCATGCGTGTTTTCAGGAATAGAAGGCTCTCGCCCGATGCTAGTCGAGATTCAAGCTCTTGTCGCTCCGTCAGGTCTTGGAACTCCAAGACGTGCAGTTGTAGGCTGGGACTCAAGCCGTCTTTCTATGTTGTTGGCAGTGCTGGAAGCTAGATGTAAAATGCCTTTGAGCAGCCATGATGTTTACTTAAATGTTGCAGGAGGCTTAAGGATTTTAGAACCTGCTGCCGACCTTGCAGTTGCGGCGGCTCTTGTTTCTTCTGTAACGGATATTCCTGTTCCTGTCGAAACGGTTATATTTGGCGAGGTTGGGCTGTCAGGTGAAGTAAGGGCAGTTGCTCAACAGGAATTAAGACTGAAAGAAGCAAAAAAACTAGGGTTTTCTCAGGCCTTTATTCCTGCTAAACCTAAAAAAAGCAAAACATTTAAAACAATAAAAGAAATAGGGCATTTGCAGGATATTGTTGATATATTCAAAAGCTGATAAAACTGATAAAACTTAAAAATATTAAAAAGAGAAAAAAATATGGAAAATATTCACATAAACGGCATTGATATTTTTATCGGAGTAGTCCTCCTTACATCGGCAACTCTGGCGTATTTTCGTGGTTTCATACATGAAATGCTGTCAATTGTCGGCTGGATAGGGGCTGCTTTGGCGGTGCTGTTTGGGCTTCCGCTTATACGTCCATTTGCTCGTGAAAGCATTGAACCGTCATGGGCTGCGGATTCCGTTGCATCTTCTGTGATATTTCTTATAACTCTTATAGTTATTTCTTTGGTTACAAGCTCTTTGACCAAAAAAATACGAGACAGTTCTTTTAATATTTTAGATAGAACTTTCGGTTTTGTTTTTGGACTTGCAAGAGGTTCTGTTTTTGTAATTTTAGGATATATTTGCCTTACATGGCTAGTTACTCCAGAACAATATCCTAAGTGGGTGTCATCAGCAAAAACTCTGCCTGTTGTAGAACAAGTATCTACAAAATTAAAAGACCTTATTCCCGAAGAACTCCTTACTGGATATGAGAAAAAAGAACTTGTTAAAAGAGAAACTCTCGAAAAAATCAGTAAAGAAAAATCAAAAGAAATAAAAGATTTTCAAAAAGAAGTTTCTGAAGAAATCTTGAAAATAAAAGAATTAGAAGATA
>DAOWDM010000205.1 GCA_030639035.1 Alphaproteobacteria bacterium | reverse complement strand
CAAAAGCAATTTCAAGTATTTGTTCCGCAAGATAACCTCGCCCGCTTGCTACAATTTTTGGAGCGTTGCTTTTATCTGCCTTATAATCAAGAGCGATTGCAATAGACCGCTCATCATGTTTTTTTTCGTTGTTCATAACCTAGAGTCTTATCACCTAAGGTTTTAAAAAATACTTAAATCACTATTCATAAAATTTTAAGATGCATATGCCATAATTAAATAATAAACAGAGTATGTTTTTCAGGTGAATGCGATGGATATTAAAAATTTAGCATTATTTAAAATGGCAAACAGCCAAATGAAGTGGCTTAATCAGCGACAATCGGTAATTGCAAAAAATGTAGCTAATGCCAATACGCCAAGTTATAAGGCAAGCGACCTTACTCCGATTGATTTTAAATCAACGCTGTTAAAGCAAACATCTAAAGTTCAAATGACAAAAACAAATACCGCACATATGTCCGAAGGTGGACGTAAAGTAAGTGCTTTTAGAACTAATAATGCTCATATGTCTGGAACATTGCCTAATCAAGGTGAGTACAGGGTTAAAGAAATAAGAAAACCTTTTGAGGTTGCTGTTGATGGAAATGCAGTCAATCTTGAAGACCAAATGGTAAAAATGAGTGAAACACAACAACAGCATGACTTGGTAACGACACTGTTTAAGAAACATATGAAAATGATTACCATGTCTCTTGGCAAAAGATAATTTAGTACGTTTCTGATACGTATAAGGAGATAAAAAAATGGACGATTTGATGTTGGCATCAAGAATTTCAGTCTCAGGTATGAAGGCTCAAGCAGTGCGTTTGCGTGTTGTTTCCGAGAACCTTGCAAATGCAGATTCTCTTGCAACTAAAGCTGGAGAAGAACCATATCGAAGGAAAATGGTTGGTTTTAAAAATGTTCTTGATAAGGAATTGGGTGTGAAAACAGTGAGAGCAAACAAAATAATAAAAGATAAGTCAGATTTTGGCAAAAAATACGAACCTAGTCATCCTGCTGCAAACAAAGACGGCTATATACAATTGCCGAACGTAAATACTTTGGTGGAAATAATGGATATGAAAGAAGCTCAGCGTTCTTATGAAGCAAACTTAAAAGTTATGAGTGCTTCAAAAGATATGCTGGCAAAAACAGTGCAAATAATGAAATAATGAGTTAAAGTAGGAGCTGAAGAAAGGATAAAGAATTATGGCAATTAATATCGGTTCAGCACTATCACAATACAATGCAGCAGCAAAACGAGCTATTGATGTTAGCCCTGTTGAAAATAATAAGCCTGCAAGAGTAACACCAGCAGGCGAAACTTTTGCGGATTTAATAAAAGATGTTGTTGAAGATGCTGTAGTAGCCAATAAAGAAAGCGAAAAAGTCAGTATGAAGGCAATAACTGGCAACGCAGATATGCGTGAAGTCGCAATTGCCGTGGCAAATGCTGAAGTTTCTTTGCAAACAGTATTAACCGTCCGAGACAAAGTTGTGTCAGCCTATCAGCAAATAATAAAAATGCCTGTTTAGAGAGGGGCTACTATATCGTCATTCTGAGTAGCACAGCGACGTAAGAATCTATTAGCGATAATATAAAAAAGTGAGATTGCCACGTCGTTTCACTCCTCACAATGACGACACGAGGGTTTACAGGCGACATAATGGGGCAAAAGAGCGGTCATAAAAAAACCGAAGATTTTGTTTCAGTACTAGGCGTGGTTCTTGATGGAAGCGGAGCGTACCCATAGGTACGTGGGCATTTCAGCAAGGTTCTCAGGCGACGTAATGGGGCAAAAGAACGGTTTTACGGGGTAGTAATTATGAATGAAGCTGAAGTTTTGGACATAACCAAGGACTGTGTGCTTGTGCTTGTAAAGGTGGTTTCTCCTCTGCTTTTTACAGGAATGATTGTTGGTTTGTTTATATCTATATTCCAGACATTAACGTCTATTCAGGAAATGACTTTGGTGTTTGTTCCAAAAGTGTTGGCAGTGTTTATTGCAATTATTCTTTTTATGCCATTTATGCTGAAAGAACTTACGTTGTTTACCTACAGCATGTTCGACCGTATGCTTATAGCGTCATAAAACATGCTTGAAGAACTCCTAGCTCTTGAAGTTTACAGCTTTATGATTGTTTTTACTCGTTTTGGTACGGCTTTTGCTTTCCTGCCAGGTTTTTCGACATATCTTACTATGCGTCAACGTTTATCTCTTGCTCTTGCTATATGTATTCTGGTTGAACCGTTGGTGAGGGATTCTTTGCCAGTAAAGACTGATAATGCTGTTGAGTTGTCTTTGCTGATTATTACAGAAGCTACAATAGGGCTTTTTTTGGCGTTTTATCCTCGTATTCTTGTGTCCGCTCTTAGTTTAGCAGGAAATAAGATGAGCATGGCTATTGGTCTTGCAAATGCTCGTGCTTTTGACCCTGTAGCAGGAGCTCAGTCAGAAGTGCTTACAGCGTTTATAAGCCTTGTTGCTATTATTCTTATTTTTGCTACAAATCTTCATCATTTGATGTTGGTGGCAGTGATTAACAGCTATTCATTGTTTATCCCAGGGAAACCACTGATGATGGGTGATTTTTCCAGTGTGTTAATCGATGTATTAAATAAAAGTTTTCATATAGGATTTCAACTGGCAGCACCTTTTGTAGTTTTTGCAATTGTTTTTCATACTGGAATGGGGCTTGTTTCACGTCTTATGCCGCAGTTAAATATTTTCTTTATTGCACTTCCGATTAAGCTGTATTGTGGTTTTTCTTTATTAATAATTACTGTATCAACAATTATGATGTGGTTTATGAAATATTTTGAAGAATCCATGTACCAATTTTTATCACACGGGTAGATTGTAATGGCAGAAGATGATGACGATTCCTCAAAGACTGAAGAACCGACCTCCAAGCGTTTGAGCAAAGCAAGAGATGAAGGCGATGTTCCTATCTCAAAAGAAACGCAAAGCTGGTTTATGCTTTTTGCTGGCTTGATTCTGTTGTGGGCACTTATTCCAAGCATTATGCGTAATATTACTATGCTGCTGCGAAAATTTATAGGAAACATACATGAAATTCCTATGGATACCTTTCATTTGATTAAGCTTTTGAAAGACCTTTTTCTTGATCTTGGGTGGATTTTGATAATTCCAGCTGGAATGTTTACACTTTTGGCACTGCTATCAGTTTTAACTCAGGTAGGATTTCTATATGCACCAAAAAAAATGGAGCCAAAGCTTAACAATATAAATCCGCTAAAAGGTTTCAAAAGATTAATTTCTGTAAAAAAAATTGTAGAGGCTTTTTTTGGCTTTATTAAACTTGCAGCTATTATTGGAGGGGCTTGGCTTGTAGTTAAGCCTAGGCTAGAAGTTATCCCTGTCTTGCCCAGTATGGGAATTTCTGCAATTTTAATGCAGCTTTATGAAATTATATTGTTATTAGTCGTAGTTGTAATTATGGTAATGATAGTTGTAGCTGTTATAGATATTTCATATACACGCTATAGCCATAATAAAAAACTGAAAATGACCAAACAGGAAGTTAAGGACGAACACAAACAATCTGAAGGTGATCCTCAGGTAAAAGCAAGAATTCGTTCAATCCGTATGGAGCGTTTCAGGCAAAATATGTTAAAAGCTGTTGAAACGGCTGATGTAGTAGTTACAAATCCATCACACTATGCGGTGGCATTAGTTTATGATATGGAAGCGATGGACGCTCCAAAAGTGGTTGCTAAAGGGCTTGATTTTTTAGCATTAAAGTTTAAGGAAATTGCAGCAGAACATGAAGTGCCTATAGTTGAAAATCCGCCTTTGGCAAGAGCTCTTTTTGCTTCTGCTGAGGTTGATCAATTCATTCCACCAGAGCATTTTAAGGCTGTTGCAGAGGTTATCGGTTATGTTATGCGGCTTAAAAAACAAGTACCGTCCTGATGTAAGGCTGCAATGCGGACTGCTGGTGCTTGTTGGTGCAATACTGGCTGGTTTCTCGTTTCTGCCTGTTGTGACTAACGTATGGACAGCTGGTGTTTTTGTTGTCGGAGCAGTAGCTTTTGTAATAGTTTTTCAGGCAGCATTTGTCAGTAAAAAAGTTTTCACTCTTGGCTATATTGCTAAATCTTTGCTTGATGCCGAAGAAAGTGCCCGCTGTTTAGTAGATAAAAACGGGCAAGTCTTTCTTAGCAATTCAAAAGGAGAAGATTTTTGGTGCGAAAATCCAAAACACAGCCCTTATGAAGTCTTAGTTTCCAAAGCTGTTGATGATGAATCGTCAAAAAACGCACTAGAACGTCTTGAAAATGCTGTAAAAATTGGACTTTCCGAAGATGTAGAACTAGTGCTGAAAGAAAACCATGAAGGAGAGACGATTTCTGAGTGGTATAAAATTTCTGTGCGTCCTCTAACTGGTTCAGAATTTTCTTGCTTGAATGAGTTTAGTTCTAAAGTCCCATTTTTGTGGAGTGCTAAAGAAATTACAGCTCGTAAGAATATGGACGAAATACTTAAACAGGAACGAGACAATTTATCAGATTTTCTTGATTTCTTGCCAGTTGGACTATATTCGCTGGATTCCGAAGGCTGTTTGCGTTTTGTAAATCTTAAATTAGCTGAGTGGCTTGGACATTCAAGAGATTCTCTTGTTGGTTTGCGATTAAAAGCTCTGCTTGATGAAACAGCATATCCAGATACAGACGGAGCTTGGCAGGGAGAGCTAAGATTTCATACCAAAACAGGGGCAGATTTTGATGCTTTTGTTTCTCATTCAAACTATGACGATTCAGGCGAAACTATGGTTCGTGCCGTAGTCGTCAGAGACGTTGTTCCAGAATGTAATAAAGAACAGGTTTTTCATGTTGCGGAAAGACAGTTTAGCTGGCTTTTTGATGATGCTCCAGTAGGGATAGCATTCGTTGATATTGATGGAACTATAGCCGATTGCAATGCTGCTTTTTTAAGGCTTGTCAGTAAAAAAAGAGACGAACTTGTAGGCGGACCTTTTGTCATATGTATTGACGGAGAGGATAGGGCAAGTGTCGAAAGCCAGCTCTCTAAAGTTATTATGAACACAGTTTCAGGTGCTCATATGGAAGTCAGAATTTCTAATGAGCATCATACGTCAAAATATGAAGTTGTTGCTTCTATGTTTGTAAGCCCAATGTGGCGGCAAATGAAAAATGGTAATTTAGATGTTGATGGTTTGGTACTGCATTTTATTGATACAACAGACCGCAAAAATCTTGAAGAACAGTTTGCACAAGCACAGAAAATGCAGGCTATGGGACAGCTCGCTGGTGGTATAGCCCATGATTTCAACAATCTTTTAACTGCTATGATAGGCTTTTCAGATTTACTATTGCAAAGGCACGGACCCGATGATCCGTCATTTGCAGATATTATGCAGATAAAACAAAACTCCAACCGTGCAGCGAATTTAGTCCGCCAGCTTCTTGCTTTTTCCAGAAGCCAGCCTTTAAGACCTCGTATGCTGGACGTTACATCAGCCTTTGCAGAACTCTCTCATCTTTTAAGACGTTTACTTGGAGAATCAGTAGAACTAAAGCTTATTCACGGCAGAGATTTAGGGCTTGTAAGAGTCGACACTGGGCAGTTTGATCAAGTAATAATAAATCTAGCTGTAAATGCTCGTGATGCAATGTCAGGCGGAGGAACTCTTACTGTTCGTACTGAAAAATCAACTTTTGACGAGATGATAGAAAGCAATACTGAAATTGTTCCAAAAGGCGAATGTGTAGCAATAGAAGTCAGCGACACAGGAAGCGGTATCCCAAAAGACATTGCAGATAGAATCTTTGAACCGTTTTTTACAACCAAAGAACGTGGACACGGCACAGGATTAGGATTGTCTACAGTTTATGGAATTATCCGTCAGACAGGCGGATTTATTACTGTAAACAGCGAAGCAGGAGAAGGAACTACTTTTACTATTTGTCTTCCAAAATATGATGCAGATGAAATTGAAGTACAGCCAGAATCTGCAAAACCTAATATAAAAGAATCCAAGCAGCTTAATCTTTTTTCTTCTGATAAGAAAAATAACTTGCCAGAATCGACTCCAAAAACGGCAAACATAAAATCAGAAAAAGCAGACTTAACAGGAGAAGGTCTTATTCTGTTTGTTGAAGATGAAGATGCTGTCAGAGCTTTTGCTACAAGAGCTTTGTGCAATAAAGGCTATTCTATTCTCGAAGCCACTTGCGGAGAGGAAGCTATAGAAATTGTTAAGGAAAATCCTAATATAGACGTGCTGATAACTGATATGATTATGCCAGGAATGGACGGAGCAACTCTAGCTGGACTGGTGTGTGCAGAATATTCTGATATTAAAGTAATTCTTATTTCAGGCTATTCAGAAGATGTTGCTCGTAAAGACCTTGCAGATTCCCCTGATTTTAATTTTCTTGCAAAGCCTTTCAGTCTTAATGATTTAGCAGCAAAAGTAAAAGAAGTAATAAACGGAACATCGAACTAGACTCTATAATATATTGTGAAAAATAAAAGTTTGTTCTTTTTTTGTTCAAATTGTTATTGCAAGGACAGAACAAAATGTGTACGTTAATATGCAAGTTGTAACCTAATTGATTATATGGATATATAAAAATGGATAAACAGAAAGCTCTCGATGCAGCAGTAAGTCAGATTGAAAGATCTTTTGGTAAAGGCTCAATTATGCGTCTTGGCAGTTCAGCGAGTGTAATTGATATAGCGTCAGTATCAACAGGCTCTCTTGGACTTGATATAGCTTTGGGTATAGGCGGTCTGCCTCGCGGACGTGTTATTGAGATTTATGGTCCAGAAAGTTCAGGAAAGACTACACTGGCTCTGCATGTAATTGCTGAAGCTCAAAAAGCTGGCGGAGCTTGTGCTTTCGTAGATGCGGAACATGCTCTTGATCCATCTTATGCACATAAACTTGGAGTTAATCTTGATGATTTGCTTATTTCTCAGCCAGATTCTGGGGAGCAGTCTCTTGAGATTACAGATACTTTAGTTCGTTCTGGTGCTATTGATGTTCTAGTTGTTGATTCTGTTGCAGCTCTTGTTCCAAAAGCAGAACTTGAAGGCGAGATGGGTGATACTCATGTAGGTTTGCAGGCTCGTTTGATGAGTCAGGCTTTAAGAAAACTTACAGGTTCGATTTCACGTTCTAATACAATGGTTATTTTCATAAATCAGATTCGTATGAAAATCGGAGTTATGTTTGGCAGTCCAGAAACAACTTCTGGCGGTAATGCTTTGAAATTCTATTCTTCTGTAAGGCTGGATATACGCCGTGTTGGTGCAATTAAGGACAGAGACGAGGTTGTTGGAAACCAAACAAGAGTAAAAGTCGTTAAGAATAAAGTTGCTCCTCCATTCAAGGTTGTTGATTTTGATATTATTTATGGAGAAGGCATTTCAAAACTAGGAGAACTGCTAGACCTTGGTGTTAAAGCAAATATTGTCGAGAAATCTGGCTCATGGTACAGCTATGACAGCCAGCGTTTAGGTCAAGGACGTGAAAAATCCAAGCAGTATCTAAAAGAAAACCCTGAAATTGCAAATAAAATTGAACATTTAGTCCGTGCAAATGCAGGACTAATATCAGAACAAATGCTTCAGGGAGCTGATGAAAAAATTACAGATAATGCAGATTCTAAAAAGACAAAAGAAACAATTGATGCTAAATAATTAGCGTTCTTTGTCATTGCGAGGAGCAAAGCGACAACCTTCCTCGTCATTGTGAGGAGCAAAGCGACGTGGCAATCTATCTTTTTTCTTCCCTTGTCATTTTTGTAAGTGTTATCTAATTAGATGACAAAAAAGCCGTCATGCTGAACTTGTTTCAGTATCTACTTTCTTTTTCTTATAGTTAGAAGTAATAGTAGATTCTGAACTAAATTGTGAGTATCTATAACTACGTTATAGCTTCCCTACACCTTTGGTTTCAGAATGGCGATTGAATTTGAAGTGAGAAACATTATGACTACAGCTAATCATGTTAGAAAAACCTTTCTTGATTTTTTTGAAAAGAATAATCATGTAATTAAAAAATCAAGCTCGCTTGTTCCGCTGAACGACCCAACGTTGATGTTTACTAATGCTGGAATGGTTCAGTTTAAAAATGTTTTTACAGGTGTAGAAAAATCTGACTGTAAATGTGCGACAACTACACAAAAATGTGTACGTGCTGGCGGTAAGCATAATGACCTTGAAAATGTAGGACATACAGCTCGTCATCATACATTTTTTGAAATGCTGGGAAATTTCTCATTTGGTGATTATTTCAAGGAAGGTGCTATAGAACTCGCTTGGAAACTCCTTACAGAAGAATATTGTTTCCCAAAAGAAAAACTTCTTGTAACGGTTTATGCCGAAGATGAAGAAGCTGCTTCAATCTGGAGAAAAATATCAGGTTTTTCCGACAGCAAAATTATCCGTATTCCTACTTCTGACAACTTCTGGTCAATGGGTGCAACTGGTCCATGCGGTCCTTGTTCTGAAATTTTTTATGACCATGGAGAGCATGTTCAAGGCGGACCTCCAGGTTCACCTGATGAAGACGGAGACCGTTTTGTAGAAATATGGAATCTGGTTTTCATGCAGTATGATCAGACTTCAGAAAACGAAAGAATTAGTCTTCCATCGCAGTCAATTGATACAGGAATGGGCTTGGAAAGAACGGTTGCAGCTTTGCAGGGAACAGAGCTTAATTATAACAT
This sequence comes from Alphaproteobacteria bacterium, assembly GCA_030639035.1. Taxonomy (GTDB): domain Bacteria; phylum Pseudomonadota; class Alphaproteobacteria; order DAOWDM01; family DAOWDM01; genus DAOWDM01. Next base: position 3,915 of record DAOWDM010000205.1, on the reverse strand, counting down.
TGATATGTTTCGTGCATTGATTGAAGCATCTGCTGAAGAATCTCATACAGAACCTTATGGAGAACATAAAATTTCTCATCGGGTAATATCCGACCATTTGCGTTCTTGCAGTTTCCTAATTGCAGACGGTGTTTTGCCTTCAAATGAAGGGCGTGGCTATGTATTAAGGCGGATTATGCGTCGTGCGATGCGTCATGCTCGCCTTATGGGCTGCCAAGAACCTTTGATGTATAAGCTAGTTCCTGCTCTTATTGGTCAAATGGGCGATGCTTTCCCTGAACTTATACGGGCAGATTCGCTTATAACGGAAACTTTAAAACTTGAAGAAATACGTTTCAAAGAGACGCTAAACCGTGGATTAAAGCTACTTGATTCAGAGACTTGCGAACTTTCTAAAGGCGGGACTCTTTCAGGTGATGTTGCCTTTAAACTTTACGACACATACGGCTTTCCTCTTGATTTAACACAAGATGCATTAAAATCAGACGGTTATAAAATTGATGTAGACGGCTTTAATAAAGCTATGGAGCATCAAAAAGAAGAAGCAAGAAAAGCTTGGAAAGGCTCAGGAGATGCTGCTACTGAAGAAATCTGGTTTGATTTAAAAGAAAAAGTCGGAGCAACGGATTTTCTTGGATATACATCTGAAATTGCAGAATGTGAAATTACAGCACTTGTTGTTGATGGAAAGCCTGTTGATAAGGTTACGGCTGGCAATAAAGTTTGTTTGCTTGCAAACCAGACTCCTTTTTATGGAGAATCAGGCGGTCAGGTTGGTGATTCAGGCATAATAAATATTGGTGAAAACGCATGTATTGAAATTTCCGATACTTTGAAAAAACTCGGCGATGTTCATGTTCATGTAGGTACAGTTAAATCAGGGGAGTTTTCTGTTGGTGATGCAGCAGAATTTTGTGTGAATAGCGAAAAACGTAGTTCTATTCGCAGACATCATTCTGTAACTCATCTTCTTCATTCAGCTTCAAGAGAAACGCTAGGGAGTCATGTAACTCAAAAAGGTTCTCTTGTTTCAGAAGACAGGCTACGTTTTGACGTTAGTCACAACAAGCGGATAACTTCAGAAGAATTGAAAATTATTGAAGACAAAGTAAATAAGCAGATTCGCCTGAACAGCAAAGCTGAAACTAGAATAATGATGCCAGATGAAGCTGTCAAAGAAGGGGCTATGGCTCTGTTCGGCGAAAAATACGGAGACGAAGTCCGTGTTGTTTCTATGGGCAATATTACCGATAACGGCAAGCCGTATTCAGTAGAATTATGCGGCGGTACGCATGTAAAACGTACTGGGGACATAGGATTTTTCAAAATTATATCCGAAAGTGCAATTGCTGCTGGAGTAAGACGTATAGAAGCTGTTGCTGGCAGGGCTGCACAGAATTATATTGCTGAACGTGATGAAATAATCACAGAAGCGTCTGATGTTTTGAAAGTCTCATCTGCTGATTTAGCTAAGCGTGTAACGGCTCTTATTGACGAAAGAAAACAGCTTAAGCGTGAATTGTCAGATACAAGGAAAAAACTTGCTCTTGGAGGAGGTCAGACTCAAGATGCTCCAAAAACCATTGGAGGACATTCTTTTATAGGCAAAGTGCTGGAAAATGTTCCGCCAAAAGACTTAAAAGGCATGACCGATGAAATTAAAAATAGTATCGGTTCAGGAGTAATTGCGTTAATTGCTGTTAATGACGGCAAGGCTTCGCTTGTTGTTGGTGTAACTGATGATTTGAAAAATGACATAAGTGCCGTAGACCTTGTTCGTGCTGGCTCATCTGCCGTCGGCGGAAAAGGCGGAGGAGGACGCCCAGACATGGCTCAAGCTGGCGGACCAAACGGAGCAAAAGCAAAAGATGCAATTGTTGCTATCGAGAACGCTCTTAGTTAAAAAACAGAATTGACTGTTTCAATTAATCGAAGAGCTGTATTTTTAGGAGAGTAATGTTCAATAGCCCATTTTCTGCCGTTTTCAGCTATTTTATGCAGAGAATCTTTTGTGTCTTTTATTCTTTCTATATCCAAATGCAGATTTTTAAGGTCAAGTCCTATGTAATGCTTCCAGTTTTCAGGCATCACAGGGAGCATAAATCCGTATTTTTCAAAATCAAGCTGTACGGTAACGCAGCCCATAGCTAATGATTCCCAAAATCTCCAGCTGTCCCAGCGTACAACTGCTATGTCTTTTAAAAATTTAAATTCACTTGGAAACACAGAAGCCCCTTCTGGATTTGTATAAAAAGGATTGCCAGCAAGAATCGGGTTGTTTAAAAGATTTTCTCTGAATGTTCCTCCGTATGCTAAGCAGCCGAAAGAATTGTTGAGTCTGTCAAAATAGCTAGTTAAATAACGATCTGCTTTTTCATCAACAAAACGGTCTATTTCAAAAGTTTTTTCAAGATTCGGAACAAATGACAAATCCATAATTTGTCTTACATGCTGAAAATTTGAGGGACGGAAGTTTCTTAAAAAGGAATTATTACGTTCATTAAAAGGTTTTCGTTTTTCAGATGCCTTTATAATTTGACGAGACAAACCAAAAGCCAATGGAAAACGTTTCCCTGGACGTTTGATAAAAGCACATTCTGAAGTTGCCATTAAAGGCATATCGTCTGCAAAATAAAAACCACCATTGCAGTCAGCCATGCTTATAAATATTTTACGCTTTGCAGGTATACGGCGAAATTCATCATGGATTTCTTGCAGGCATAGAGAATCAATATCTATCGGTGTTACATCAATGACACATACAGATGCTTCTAATGGAGAAAATGAGGATATAGATGAAGGAAATTCGATTCCTTTTTTCATATCGTTATTGTTTAGGTTGGTAGAAAACGGAATTCCTAGTTCTTCCAGTCCTTGAGCTATACACATTGATGCATAATAATTACCGTTTTTAACAGGAAGAAAGAAATAAACTCCTTCATTCTGAATATTGATGCTGTTCATTGACTAGATTAACCTTAATAAAATTTATTTTTCCGAAAAATAATTCTTCATTATTACAGTTTATCCTATTAGTAATATAATTAGAAAAATAATTAAAGGCAGGGAAATACATATGTCAGATAATGAATTAGAGTTATCACCAGAAATGTTGATGGTGATTGTAGGTATTTTAGCGAATCTGGTTGTGATGTTTTTTGCTAGAAACTGTTATTTTGAATGGTGTTCGCTTGGAATAACAATAGATGCAATAAAATCAACTGCAGCTCCTTTTCCTCCTTCTGTACTTTTATTTCTCGGGTATGGTTATTTTTCAGGAAAATGGTTTTATAACGCTCTGTTTAACATTAACGGACACCCTATACTTATGGATCTTCAGGGTAATGTTCTTATTTCTGCTGCTACGGGAATTTTATTTATTCTCCCATTCGCAGCACACTTAGCCCCAATAATGATTGGGCTTTTGATATGGGATTTATTTATTTTGATTAAAGAAAGTAATATTTAGGTCGATTTTTTTTAAGTAGAATAGAAAAAATTGCTATTCTCAGCCATCATGACTGGGAATCCAGAAAAAACAGAAAAGAAAGACTGGATACCCGAACCTTTGGTTCGAGTATGACAAGTCGAGTCGGGTAGTTTTAGAATTATAATTCTGCAAACATTAACTCTTTTTCACAGTAGCTTTTTTAGCCGTAGCTTTCTTAGCTGTACTCTTTTTAGCTGTGCTTTTTTTCGCTGTGCTCTTTTTTGCCGTAGCTTTTTTAGCTGATGTTTTCTTTGCGGCAGCTTTTTTTCTTGGTTTTTTTGTGGCTTTTGCTTTTAAAAGGTTAATTGCCTCGTCAAAGGAAATGACTCCTGTTTCTTTATTTATTTTTGGCAGGGCAGCGTTTGTTTTTCCCCATTTTATATAAGGTCCATATGGTCCTTCTTGAAGAGTAACAGGTTTTCCGT
>DAOWDM010000077.1 GCA_030639035.1 Alphaproteobacteria bacterium | reverse complement strand
CATCTCGTAATGCACTCAATGCAACTTTTGCCTTGAATTTTGCTGGGTAATTTTTGCGTGTTCTACTCATTTTAGATCCTCCTTGAGACCATCATTTGTAGCTTAACACACTGTCCGAATTATTGAGACCACCTCTGACATCTACAACAATGACGAAGAAACTATACGCTTTTAGTAACAGTTTTATAATAACGTAGCTTTGTTTTTACCAATATCGTATCAGTAAATTTAGTCGTAACGTTTCACTACCATTACTTTCCAGATAACGTTTTCACTTGGCGTTAGTGTTTTCCACGCACCTATCTTTTGAACGGTATTTTTGTTGTCTTTATCATAAAATGCATAATGACCAACGCCTTCATTATGACGCAAAGCTGTTCTGGCAAATTTTCTTAGCTCTGGAAAGTCTTTGTACGTATCACTTGAGAACAAATTTCCGCCAATTTCTCCAAGATTATTGTCTTTAAGAATCCTATCGTCATAAAGAATATAGCCATCATCCTGCATAATCCAAACATGCAGACCAAATTTCCTTTGCAGCTTGCTTACAGCAGATTTCACAAGTTCATGTGGCTTTATAACAGCGGCAAGGCTTCCAATCATCTCATCTCCACTAAAAATCGGCACTTGCAGAGTTACTGCCTGAAATCCTTCAACAGCTTTAAATACACGGCTGAATATGTTCTTTTTATTTTTAAATATCCATTTTATATGATTTTGTGAAGAAATATTCTGACCTATGAAACCGTCATATTCTTCTGGATAAACAGCTGCAATCACCCCTGGAGATTTAATAGTCATAAAGCTTTCAACGCCACCATAAACATCTTTTAACTCCTGAAGCCTTGGGTGCATCAATGCAACATTATTGATATCAATTCCTCCAAGTGAGCCTGCAACTTTTTCAATATCTCTAATCAGATTTTTTATATCCTTTTCCAGAATTGAATTTACTTTGTTAGCAAGAACAAGAGCCTTATTTGATGATTCGGTGATATCATACAGAGCATTTTCTGCTCTTTCTTTTGCTTTTACGGCTTCTTTATGAGCAGCAACCGCTTCTACCCTTGCTTGATGTGAAACAACGGCACTTATTCCAATAGCAAGTACAATCGCTACTGCAACACTAACTAAAGCCTTGTTTTTTGCCAAGAAACGACACAGTAATTCTTTTGGAGAATAAGCATAAATACTTACAACTCGCCCATCACGATAAGCTTTTAGCTGTTCAACCATTTCACCTGCATCAACAAAACGGTCTTCAATTTTTTTTGACATAGCCTTGGAACAAATAGCTACAAGTTCTCGTGGAAGATTTTTATTTTTACCAGCCTCTGGATTTTTTTCACCATTAACAAGCTGCATTATAATATTCTTAGCTCCGCCAGAATATGCGGTTTTACCTGTAAGAATCTGAAAAAGAATACTTCCAAGAGCATAAACATCAGTCTGAGAACTTATAGCACCAATAGAAGAATCCACCTGTTCAGGAGCCATATATGCAGGAGTTCCAAGAATTTCCCCCTGTATAGTAAGGTCGCCGCTTATATCGTCATCATCTGTTTCTTCTATGACGCTTTCTTTTTCTTCATCGCCTTTTGCTTTAGCAAGCCCCCAGTCAAGAATGCTTGTTTCCCCATAGTCTCCAAGTACAATGTTTGCAGGTTTAATATCACGATGAGTAATCCCCTTAGAATGAGCAAAAGCCATCGCTTCACATACATCAATCAGATTATCAAGATAATGCAGGCGGTTACGAAAGGCTTCTTCTGGAGAATCCACTTCACATTCTTTAAGTGCTTTTTTAAAAGTTTTACCCCTGAGATACTTCATCACATAGAAATGCGTGCCGTCCGACTTTTGTCCTAATTCGTACACAGGGACAATACCTGGGTGTTCCAGTCTGCCAGTAATTTTGGCTTCCCGTATAAATCTTGTCAGAGTACGTTCATCATAACGCCCCTGCTCTTCTGGCGACAGAAGCTCTTTGATGGCAACTTCACGTCCTATACGACTATCAAAGCCAAGCAGAACATTCCCTACCCCGCCCTTTCCTATAGTTCCTCTTAAAGAAAAATCATTGGTGTAGAATTCATTAGAACTTTCATCTGCATAATCTTCGTCTATTGGCTGACTTAGAATCGTTAAATCATCATTGTATTCTTCTTGTGTGTATTTCTCAGATGACATAACTCTTTGACCTCAAATTTTTTTTCAAACAGCCTTAAAAGGCTACATTATTTTACCAATCATTGATAGAACATCTTTATTAGAATACCCTTTTTCTCTCAAAAAATGTAATGTAAGAGATTTATTCCGCTTGGCAAAACGCTGCCCTTTTTCATCAACAAGTAGTCTGTGATGATGATATTTTGGAACTTTCAAATCAAGTAAAGCCTGAAGCAATCTGTGTATATGTGTAGATTCAAATAAATCTTCTCCACGTGTAACCAGTGAAACGTTCTGAATGTTATCGTCCAAAGTTACTGCTAGATGATAGCTGACAGGAGTGTCTTTTCTGGCAAGCACAATGTCCCCAAATTTTTCTGGAGCTGCTTGTACTATTCCACGTTTAGCATCATTCCATTCAAGAGTGCCGCATTTCTTTTTTGCAAGTTTTACTGCTTTTTCCATATCAAGTCTTAAAGCAAATGATTTTCCTTCGGCTTCCTGAATATTGCGGTTTTTACAAATGTTTGGATACATGTATCCGTATGATTCATGGGGGGCATTTCCAGCTTTTTCAATTTCTTCCCTAATTTCTTTTCTGGTGCAGAAACATGGATATAAAACTCCCAATTGCTTAAGGTGAGCTAGTGCTTTTTTATAATCTTCCATATGCTCAGACTGTCTTCGCACTGGTTTTTCCCAGTCAATTCCAAGCCACTGCAAGTCCTCGAAAATGTATTTTTCAAACTCTGGACGGCATCGGTTCTGGTCAATATCTTCTATACGCAGCAAAAATGTTCCATTCTGCTCCATTGCCTTATTAAAAGAAAAAAGTGCGGAAAAAGCATGACCTATATGCAGCATTCCAGTTGGACTTGGAGCGAATCTTGTAATTACTGACACTAATCAACCTATATAATAAACTTTATCAAAACAAAACTACCAAACAGTAGAATAAAGAACAGTGTAGCTAGCAATCCAAGACGTTTTTCAATAAACACTTTTACAGGAGCTCCAAACTTCCATAAAAGAGCTGCAACAAGGAAGAATCTAAGACCTCTTGACAATATTGAAGCAACAGTAAAAACCGTTAAATCAAGCCCTGTAACACCGCTTGCAATGGTAATTACTTTATAAGGGAAAGGAGTAACGCCTGCACCTGCTACAATCCAAGCTCCCCACTCGTTGTAGTAATCCTGAAAAAGCACAAACTTGTCGAGATAGCCATAAAAAGAAAGTATAGGTTCTGCAATAATATCATATAAACAAGCGCCAATAGCATATCCTAAAAAACCACCAATCACGCTTGAAACAGTACATACAGCAGCTATACGCCAAGCTTTGGCTCTTACCGCAAGAACCATTGGAATTAAAAGCAAATCAGGGGGTAGAGGAAAAAAAGAACTCTCGATAAAAGACATAAAAGCGAGAATAAACATAGCATGTGGTTTTGATGCCATTCTCATAGACCAGTCATAAGTTTTGGTAATAATAGACGACCACATAGCGAATGGGTAAGCCACAAATGTTTTTACTTTTTCCATCATTTTTTCTGCCACAGAAAATAATATAAATATTAAGTAATAAAAAAAACCGTCATGCAGAAACCAAAGGTGTATGGAAGCTATAACATAGTTATAGAACCTCGCAATTTAATTCAGCACCCACCTTTTTCATCCATTGTTAGAAAAGAAGATAGATTCTGAATCAAGTTCAGAACGACAGCGGAAGTTTAACATATGCTACAGATTTTTTGCATCATTCGCAAGCGATATACATGAGGTTAGTTCCTCAGGGGAGTATTTTCCTTTTTGGAATGCCTTTAAAATCTTTCCTTCGAGCTTATGTTTACTTAGCTCTGATATGTCTTTGGCTGTAACAACAACGAATTCAATGTCTTTAAGATTTTCATCTGATTTTATTTTATCAATAATATCAAAACCGCTTAAAACAGGGAGTAGCAATTCAGTAATGATGGTTGATGGTTTGTTTTTTGCGACAAAATTCAAAGCCTGTTCACCATTATTAGCTTCTGCCACAGACAACCCTTTTTTTTCAACCATTTCTCTTAAAACATCACGTGTTGCATCATCTTTATCAACTATCAAAACATCAGGATTAGCTTTTGCAGGATAGATTTTTTCTATTGAAGCTATAAGTTTTTGAATTTCAACAGGCTTCGTTATAAAATCAGTCGCTCCTTGACAATAAGCAAGGTCTTCATCTGTTGTGATAGTGAGTATAATAACAGGAATATCCGAAAACTCTTCATTGCTTTTAAGTTCGGTTAATAATGACATTCCATCTTTTTTAGGCATAAGAATATCAAGAACAATAATATCTGGCTTATGTTCTTTTACAGAACGCAGTCCATATTCAGCATTCAGGGCAGAGAACACACGATACCCTTTTCGTGTTAAAACTTCGCCCAAGAAATCCACTAATGCAGGGTCATCATCTATCAGTAGAACTTTTCCTTTCCAACCTCCAGATATTATGTCTTCATCAGCGGTATTACTGCAAATGGGCAATGTCATAACTACATTCGCTCCCTTGTCTGAATTATTCTGAATAAATATAGAACCACCAAGCATTTCACAAAAACACTTGGTTATTACAAGCCCAAGTCCTGTTCCGCCATATTTTCGTACAATACTGCTATCCCCTTGATGAAAAGGTTCAAAAATATGTTCTATAGCACTTTGTTTTATACCGATACCAGTATCCGAGATACGAAACTCCACCCAAAGATTATCTGCTTTCTTAACTTTTTTTACATCAATTGAAATAACACCATCTGTTGTGAATTTACATGAGTTGCCAAGTAGATTAAAAAGATTCTGCCTTAATTTGACTTCATCGGTGTGCATTTTGCCGATTCCCTGCTCACAAGAAACCTTGATTTCATTTCTATTCTCATTTACCAAAGGCTTTACGATAGTCAAAACATCTGAAAGCATTTCATTTACATCAACTTCAGAAACGTTAATTTCTACTTTGCCTGCTTCAATCTTTGAAATATCAAGAATGTCATTGATAAGAGATAAAAGATATTTCCCTGCTTTTCTTATTTTCCCAAGATCCGAAACAATATTATTCAATCCGTTTTTTTTCGCTTGAGCAGTAAGTAGCTGACTATACCCAATTACAGCATTTAAAGGAGTTCTTAGTTCATGGCTCATATTGGAAAAAAACATAGTCTTTGCCTCGCTAGCTTCTTCCGCAATATCTTTAGCTTTGCGTAAAGACTTTTCTGTTTCCACTTGTTCTGTCGTATCATAAAACCATAATGCAATAGCAGTCTGTCCAGAGAACATAATTTTTTTAGCTGTAATAAATCCGAAAAAAACACTTCCACTCTTTTGTTTGATTTTTATTTTATGCTTTTCTACTGTTTCACCATTATCAAGAATCTGTTTAAACTTATAAAACTCATCTGCACCTTTAAAAAAAACTTCTGTATTTGTTCCAACTAATTCTTCCTTAGATTTACCTGTAATTTCCATTAGACGAGAAGCAACAAAAGTAATTTTTCCTTCCATATCAGAAACAGCTACTCCTATAGGACTATTTTCAAGTAAATCCAAAAAGTTCTCACGTGAAGGATTGTTCATAATTTTTCTCTTTTTTAATTATTTGCCAATATCTGTAGCATTCGATTTCTTTTTATACGGCTAAACACTGATGCAACTAGGTAATCAGGACGTATAGGTTTCATAATAAAATCATCTCCGCCAAGACTTAATGCTTTCATCTGACGAGAGAGACGTATTTCACAAGACAGGAAAACCACAGGAATATGAGAATACTGCTGATGCTGGCGAATCACTGAAACCAGTTCAAAACCAGAATATTCTGGCATATATATATCCATAAGAACTAGGTCTGGCTTATAATCTTTCATATACTCAAGAATTAGCTCTGGTTTCGTAACTTTTTTAACTAAAGCACCAGCCTGCACCAGTATAAAGGAATAAAGATCAGATAAAATAGGGTCATCATCAATAATAAGGACTCGCATTGGTTCTGTTTTTTTAT
>DAOWDM010000056.1 GCA_030639035.1 Alphaproteobacteria bacterium | reverse complement strand
GATGAAAAAATAAAAGCAAAAATTACACATAAATGGGATAAAAACCGCAGGGAACTTTGCACTCTTTATTCAGGTGTTAAAGATACTTTTAAAGAAATTCGTGAAGCAGGCGGAAAAGTAGTTCTTTTTTCTGATTCTCCAATTACGGCTGGAATTGTTCGCCTGCGGCTTATGGGCATAAAACCAGAAAATATTGATGCTTTATATTTACGTGAAGACCCGAATATTCCTGACGATAAACGACCTTTGTTTCAATATGACAAGCAAGAATCTACTTATGCTGAAACAATGATGCAAAAAACTATCGTTATTCCTGCTGAATACCATAAGCCTCAGCCTGAACTGCTTTCTTTTATTGCAAAAGATATGGGTGCTCGTGAAGACAGAACATGTATGATTGGCGACACAAACAAAGATGTTTTATGTTGCGTAGGAAACAAATGCATATCTGTTTTGCAAGAGCAAGGTGCAACAATGGATAAGAAAACATTAGATGTATTTAACGAACTTTCTATTATTCCAAACTATGAAATCGGAATAGATTCAGTTAATAAAAAGCTTAAAGAAGCAGGCGTAGAACCTGATATTCGCCTTGACGGATTTAAGAATTTAAGCAAACATTTCGAGTATGTTCCTATCAGCAAAACTGCAAACGAAAACAATTCTTCCAATGAAGAAAAACAAACTAAAGTTACAAAAATTCTCGCAAACAAAGATAAATACAAAAAAGAAGTAAATCAGAAAAAAGAAACTGCTATCGTGGCTACAAAAACAAAGCACAGTGGCAGGTAAAACAATTTCCGTTTAGACACCTAAGTTGAACTCTGCAAAACTTTATCATCATTACGAGAGGCTTTTCTCGTAGCAATATTACTTCTGTCTGCACATTCTTAAATGAGATTATTACGTCGTTCGCTTTGCTCTCTTCTCATAATGACGACGGAGGTTGCTTTTAACGTTTTTGCTCCAACTTAAAACAGATAGAATCTAGCTAGTTTCGCCAGCAGGAATATTTACTGTTACGATTGTTCCTTCACCTTGTTTTGAAACAAGCTCAATAAAACCACCGTGCATTTCTACAAAACTTTTCACCAAAGAAAGCCCTAAGCCTGCTCCTCCAGAATGAGCTTCATCGTGTTTTTTATGAACGAAAGCATCAAACATTGATTCTTGATTGTTTTCTGCAATACCTATTCCCTCATCAGAAATTATAAAAACAATCCATTCGCCTTTTTCTTTAATGATACGCTTAATGGTAAAAGAGATTCCTGCTCCAACAGGAGTAAACATAATTGCATTGCCAACAAGATTAAATAAAGCCTGTTTTATCCGTTTTTCATCAGCTACCATCCAGCCTATATCTGCGGGACAGTCAAATTTGAACTTTTGTCGCTTGTTGCGAATACGTTCTTTTGTCAAAGATAATACCGATAAAAGCATGGAATGAATATCCACAGCATCAAGCTTTAATGCCATTTGTCCTGCTTCTATTGTTGCAAGGTCAAGAATGTTATTTACCATTACTTGCAGAGATTCTGCCGAATTTAAGATTCCTTCAGCATAGTCTTTTTGTTTTTTATTCAGCTTTCCATGATACTGATTCGCCAGCACTTCAGAAAACCCGACAATTGTATTCAACGGAGTCCGCAATTCGCATGAAACACTAGCAATAAACTTAGACCTTAACTGATTAGCAACAGCTAAAGCTTCACTGCGTTCTCGTAAAGCTTGTTCGACTTTTGCGGTGTCTGTAATATCGACATAAGTGATAAGCAAGCTTCCATCAGGCAAGGCTACACTAGCAAAATCGAGAATCGTCCCATCTGTACGCTCCCATTTTCCAGAATGTGCAGTTCTATCTGTTAATAAGCTAAGCATGCTGGCTTCAAAGTTTTCCCATTCATTTTCATCAGGAAAAAAGACACGATGTTTTTTAACAAGTTCGCTAAAATGCGGATTATTAAAAAGAAGCTTCTCATCAAGATTCCACAAGTGTGAATAAGCAGGATTAAACAGCTTTAGCTTTCCGTCGCTTCCAAACACAGCGACCGCTTCATGTAAATGGTCAAGAGTCTCCATTTGCACTGCCGTCATTGTATTATAAGAACGCTCCATTACAAGCTTGTCTGTAACGTCTTCATAAACAGTCAATATTCCCCCGAGCGGGTGAGGAGCAAGCACTTGACGCAAAGCCGTGCCATTAGGAAGATGTAAAAGTTTTTCCTGTGGTTCAAACAAAGAAGTAAAAATTTTAAGCTCTTCTTTTTTGTAAGCAGGGAAGTTCGGAACTTCAGGAAGAAGCCTGTTATCTCGCAGAATATCAAGCAAATCTCCGTATGACGGCGATGTATCCAGCCATCTGCTTTCAAGCTGCCATAAACCCGCAAAAGCTTTATTATAAAATTTAAGATTAGTATCCGCCCCAAACACTGCAATACCAGCCCCTAAACGTTCAAGAACATCATTATGAGCAGCCAAATGCCTGTTAAGCTCTATTACAGCCTCTTCAAACGGAGTAATATCCATTGCGACACCTATAGTATGGCGTGAAGTGGCTTCATTTGCTTCAAATGAGTCGCTTTTTGCATGTAAAACGTCTTCTTTTGGGCATTGAACTATAGGAATCTCTGTTATTTCAACTAATTTTCTAGCTCCGCCTATAATAATATGTTCTTTTTCGGTTCTTGGTTCATCAGCAGCTCGAGCAAGGGCAGCAAGAGCTCTTGTTTCTTTGGCAGCTTGACCTTGAGCGAGTTCTTTCCCTTTTGTTATTGCCTCTTCTGGATTTACAGCATCAACAGCTTTGGCATAAGCACGGTTGCATAAAGTAAGAGATAAATCATCATCTCGAAGCCAAATAGGAAAAGGTAAAGAATTCAAAATTAACCTGAAAAGATTACGTTCTTTACGTAAGTTTTCTGCTTCTCTTGTCGTTTGACCAATAATTCCAGCTTTTTCTGATACATCACGAACCCATATGATATCTGCTAAAGCGTCTCTTTTTTCATTAGAGGCACGAGCTCCAATAACAAGAACTTCTCGTTCACCTCCCTTTAAAAGGAAATTCTGTTCAAATCCAATTCCGTCATTGTGCAGCTTTTTAATGACGTTTTTCAACTTGTTGACTTCTTGAGGTTCAAAAGCTTCAAGAACAATATCAAAAGTCGAGGCAGTTCCTGCATAAAGACCAAGAGTAACAGCAAGCCGTCTTGAACATTCGGTTTTAATAGCTTCTACTTTTTCTGGTTTATCAATTCCATTGTTTATTGTTTTTTCTTCAATTGGATAAAGCCAAGCGAAAAAGCCATCTGAAGCAACATTCATTAAGCCCCATATTTGTTGGGTTTCGGTTCTGAGCCTAGCTACTTTTTTCTCTTTTCTGCTTAACTTTCTTCCCTGAATTAAGGAAAAAAAGAACAGCAAAATACACATCGTAGAAATCATGCCAGCTATTTTCAGCCAGCCCGTCTGAATAGACTCTAAAAGCAACAAAGAACGTTCCGACATTGAAATCAGAACCATATTATCGATGTCATCTGCTGCAAACGCTTGACCACATACAAAAATCAAAACAGCAATAACAGGAATTTTTCTAATAAACATCATAAGAGTTAGAGTACTTCAATATACCACTAAAAACCAAGATTTTGTTTTGAAAATTGTTACTTAAAACTATGATTTATTTTTTGGAGTTATCCTGTTTTTTCTGGATAAGAGTTTTAGCAAGTCTGTCATTTATAGCCACTCCCAAACCTTCTTCAGGAATTGGCATAACAGCAATACCTGTAAAATCTCCTTTATCAAGCTCACGAATCATAGCAAATAAATTTGCGGCAGCTTCTGTAACGTCTTTGTTTCTGCTCAAGTTCATGTCCGCATCTGGGGCATCACCGAAACCAAGCAAAGCCTCGCCTTTTTTTGCAGAAGCAGCATTAAGTCTTATTGAAAGTTTTGGTGCGTAATGACGAATTGACTCTTTAGTATCTTTTCTTTCTACACGACCAATAATTGCTTCAATATCTTCTAGTGGAACTACTCCTGAACGCAACAGCACAGGCTGTTCTTCTGACATATCAAGAATAGTAGACTCAACACCAACTGTGCATTTTCCACCATCAAGAATCATATCGATTTTATTACCAAAACTTTCTTCAACATGAGCTGCAATAGTAGGGCTTATCATTCCAGAACTGTTTGCACTTGTAGCTGCAACAGGACATGCAGCAGAACGCAAAAGAGCATGTGCAATAGGACTGCTTGGCACTCGCAAAGCAATAGTATCAAGCCCAGCACTAACCAGCTCTGAAATAGGGGCTTCTGGCTTGCGTTTTAATACAATAGTAAGAGAACCAGGCCAAAAGCGTCTTATAAGCATTTTTGTTTTTTCATCAACAAACGCCAACCTTTCGGCACTTTTAGCATCAACTAGATGAAGAACAAGAGGGTTAAATTCTGGTCTTTGCTTTGCCTTAAAAAGAGAAGCAACAGCTTTGTCATTCGAAGCGTTAACTCCAAGCCCATAAACTGTTTCTGTAGGAAAAGCTACAAGCCCGCCTCTACGAATAAGACTTCCAGCTTGAAGAAAAGATAGTTCGTTTGAAGGTTTAATATTTGACATCTGTTTCTAACGTCCAAAAGCTATAAAATATGGGTTTTTAAAATTCTTTTTCTTGTATAAAAACTCTTTCCCATCGACCATTTCCATGCGTCCGCCTGCTCCTATAAGCACTGCGTGTCCTGCTGCTGTATCCCACTCACTTGTATATCCAAGCCTTGGATATATATCTGCTTCACCTTTTGCAAGACGACAGAACTTTAAAGAACTTCCTGCGTTTATAATACTTTTAACATTATAATCACTAAGAAAACCTTTAAGCTCATCTGCATTGCAATGATGTTTACTAGCAAGAACTATCATGCCGTCTTGAGACGATTCTTTTGTAGTTATTGGGCGTTTGCCGTCTTTGGTTTCCATGCGGGCTGTTCCTGCACCTGCTGCATAATACATCTCGTCCATAACTGGAGCATAAACAACACCAAGAATCGGTTTTCGGTTTTGAATAAGAGCGATATTAACCGTAAACTGCCCATTACGGCTTACAAATTCTTTTGTTCCGTCTAGCGGGTCAACTAGCCAGAAAAGTCCGTTTGAAACATCGGGAATTTTTCCTGCCTCTACAGATTCTTCTGCAACAACAGGAATATCAGGAGTTAATTTTGACAAAGCCTCCAAAATAACTTCTTCAGCCATTTTATCTGCTTTGGTAACAGGAGAATTATCTGATTTAATGCTAACGGTAAAATCACCATGATAAACATCAAGTATGACTTTTCCAGCCTTGCGAGCTATTGTTAAAATTGACGGCAACAATTCTTCTAAAAATTCTTTGCTTATATGATTATGATTATTCATAGAGTTTTTATAACATATATTACTTTTCAAGTCATTCCTATTTATAAGGTTTGTAATATTATGCTCTTCGCACCTCAAACCATTCAAAAAGTTCTGAAAGTTTGTTCATTAGTTCTTTGTTTTCAAAAAAAGAAGTACGTTCTTGAATTGTTGGTTCGTTCTTGTCGCCGATAGGTCGATATTCTTGAAGAACATAACGTCTTACGCCAAGTTTAGAAAGGGATTCTGCTATATTTAACACTGATGAATCATCAAGGATTCTAGGGTCAAGAGTTGTCCTAGTTTCAAAGTCAATTTCTGTTTCTAAAAGAATACGAAGGCTTTCTTTTATGCTGTCTTCAGGTATTCCCGATTTTTCTTCATAGTTTTCTAATGGAAGCTTTACGTCCAGCCCTACCCAGTCGATAAACGGCAAAAGCATTTCAAGTCTTTTAGGATTAATGCCCGAAGTATGCAAAGCTATTTCAAAGCCCATTTCCCGCACTTCTTGAACTGCCTCATAAATTGCTTCTTGAAGCAAAGGCTCGCCACCACTAAAAACAACACCGTCAAGCAGTCCTTTTCGTTCATTAATAAAGGCTTTTACATTTTCCCACTCAATAACGTCAGGAGACGTTGTTGGTCTGAGATGCTGATTATGGCAGTAAATACATTTACTTTCACACCCCTGACAAAACAGCACAGCTGCCAATCTTCCAGGAAAATCAACTGTTGTAAAAGGGGCTATCCCGCCTATGACAAGATGTTTCAAGAGTTTTACTCAGCAGCCATACCGATAAGAGGCTGTTCGTTTGCAAAACGTTCTACAAAACACTTTCTTTCAGCGTGTTCTACTTTTTTGCCTTTGTTGAACTCAGAAACAGGGCGGTGATAACCCATCACCCTTGTCCATACTTCGCAAGTCTGGCGTTCGTCGTCTGATAGAACCTCTGAAGGATTTGCATTATATAACATTTATAAAACTCTCTATTGTTGGTTGAATTCATAATCTAGTTTAAGTAGCACTTTCTGCTTTTCTACGTTTCTCTGCTAGAAGCTCTTCATCGCAGAATGGGCAGAATTTATGTTCTCCTGAAATATATCCATGTTTCGGACATATTGAAAAAGTAGGAGTTATTGTTAAATACGGCAGCCTATAAGTCTCGAGAACTCTGCGTAAAAGCGTTTTACAAGCTTGTGAGCTTGAAATACGCTCATTCATGTATAAATGCAGAACTGTTCCGCCAGTATATTTAGCCTGCAAATCGTCCTGATGAGACAATGCTTCAAAAGGATCATCTGTATAGCCTACAGGCAATTGTGATGAATTTGTATAATAAGGTGTTTCTTTGTTACCAGCCTGAATAATGGTGTCGAAACGTTTTTTATCTTCTCTGGCGAAACGATATGTTGCTCCTTCGGCAGGAGTAGCTTCAAGATTATACATGTTGCCAGTTTCTGTCTGAAACTCTACAAGACGTTCTCGGATATGGTCAAGGAAATCACATGCAAAAGAACGTCCTCTCTCGTCAGCGATTCCATATTCATCATTTGTAAAATTGCGAATCATTTCGTTAATACCGTTTACACCGATTGTGGCAAAGTGATTACGCAGTGTTCCAAGATAACGCCTAGTATAAGGAAATAACCCGCCGTCAATATGTCTCTGGATTACTTTCCGTTTGATTTCCAAGCTGTTCTTTGCAAGTTCCATAAGGTGGTCTAGATGGTTGTAAAGTCCAACCTCGTCATTTTTATAAAGATAGCCAAGCCTAGCACAGTTCAAGGTTACTACACCTACAGAACCTGTCTGTTCAGCAGAACCGAAAAGCCCGTTTCCTTTGGCTAAAAGCTCCCTTAAGTCAAGCTGGAGTCTACAGCACATGGAGCGAACATCTTTAGGACTTAAACTGGAATTGAGGAAATTCTGGAAATATGGAAGCCCATACTTTGCTGTCATTTCAAATAAACGTTCAGCATTTTGGTCGTCCCATGGAAAATCTTCTGTAATGTTATAAGTCGGAATAGGAAATGTAAAAGGTCTTCCCTTTGCATCGCCTTTGGTCATGACTTCAATGTAGGCTCTGTTGAGCATATCCATTTCGACCTGCAGTTCACCATAAGTGAAATCTACTTCATCAGTGCCGATAATAGGGCGTTCGTCTCTTAAATCTTCAGGACATACCCAGTCAAAAGTCAGGTTAGTAAATGGTGTCTGAGTTCCCCATCTGGACGGTACATTCAGATTATAAATAAATTCCTGCATGCACTGATATACATAATCATATGACAGGTTGTCTTTGCGAAGAAATGGAGCAAGATAAGTGTCAAAAGAACTGAATGCCTGAGCTCCTGCCCACTCGTTCTGCAAAGTGCCGAGGAAGTTCACCATCTGACCTAAAGCACTGGATAAATGCTTAGGTGGTTTTGCTTCAATTTTACCTGGAACTCCATTTAAGCCTTCATGCAAAAGATTACGCAATGACCAGCCAGCACAGTAACCTGCAAGCATATCAAGGTCATGAATATGCATATCACCTTCACGGTGAGCATCTCCTATTTCAGGTGAATAAACATGGTTTAACCAGTAATTTGCTAAAATTTTACCAGAAACGTTTAAAACAAGACCGCCTAAGGAATAGCCCTGATTCGCATTTGCATTAACACGCCAGTCTGCTTTGTCCAAGTATTCATTTACCGAAGAAGAAACATCTATTAATGTTTTTCTGTCTTTACGAAGCGTATCACGCTGTTCACGGTAAACAATATAAGCACGTGCTGTTTCAAAATGATTAGATGAAATCAGCTGTTGTTCTACAACATCTTGAATCTGCTCGATAGAGGGTGAAGTTTTTCCGAATCTATGTTTAAGAACCTTTGTAACCTGAGCTGTCAACAGCAAAGCTTCTTCTTCACCATATTCTTTGGTAGCAGTACCAGCACGGCTAATTGCCGAGAAAATTTTTCTTGAATCAAATGGAACTTCAAGACCATCACGATTAATAATGCCTTTAAGCGGAAGCTGCTCTAAAGTATTTGATTCAGCCTGCTCTGTTTTTTGGCTACTTGTCATAATTCCCGCTCTTTATTTCTTAAACCTAAGCTTCTCATCTAGTCATTATACCAGCTTTTCTGGTAAATTCTTAGCTATATTAAATATATTGAGGCACAATATATGGTGCTGGACTTCTATGCAAGCACAATATTTAGTATTTTTTTGTTTATTTTTATTGCTTTTTAAAAAGCCAGATAAAGCCTTGGTTTGCATGTTTGCTTAACAGGCGGCATGCAAAAGGCTTGAATCTATTTAGCGTTTTTACACTAAAAAAGAAAACATATCTACTCTATTAACGTTTTATTAACGTTATTTTTCAGCAATTATCTTTAAGCTTTTGATAAAGCTCGACAGTTTGTTTTGCAATGCTTGTCCAGCTATATTTTTCTACTACTCGTTTGCGTCCGTTCTCGCCCATTTTTTTTGCTAGCTCAGGATTCGCCGCAAGCTTATTTACAGCGTCAGCTATTCTAGTAGCAAAAGCATCTGCATCTACTGGAGCATGCGGCATTTCAGATGAAAGGTCAGCGTCAACAAGAAAACCAGTTTCTCCATCAACGATTACTTCTTTAATTCCGCCAACGGCACTTCCCACAACTGGAGTGCAGCAAGACATAGCTTCAAGGTTTATAATTCCAAAAGGCTCATATATAGATGGACAGCAGAAAACATAAGCCTGTGAGTAAAAAGCAATAGCTGTTTTGCGTGAAACCATTTCAGGAATCCAGATTACACCTTCACGTTTTTTCTGCAGTTCCTGAACCATACTTTCCAGTTCTTTTTGCATCTTAGGAGTATCAGCTTCACCTGCACACAAAACGACCTGCATTTCAGGGACGAACTTTTCAATAGCTTTGAGTAAGTAATAAACACCTTTTTGCCTAGTCATTCTGCCTACAAAAAGCATATAAGGTTTATCAGGATTAACTCCGTATTTAGCTAGAACTTCAGTATCTTGAGTATATTTATATTCTTTCTCGTCAATACCGTTTGGAATAATGACGACTTTTTCAGGATTCACATCAAACAACTTAATAATATCGTCATGAGTGCTTTTTGAAACAGCAATAATAGTATCTGCCATTTCAATGGTTGTTTTTTCTACCCAAGATGAGAGGTCATAAGCGTTCCCAAGCTGTTCACGTTTCCATGGACGGTGAGGTTCAAGCGAATGAACAGTAACTATCAAAGGAATGCCGTATAAGATTTTTGCCATAATACCGCCAAAATGGGCATACCAAGTATGACAATGAACAATGTCAGCATCGATTCCCTGCCCGTTAAACTCTAAACCAGTATCAAGAGCCAGCAGTGCGTTATGGAATTCTTTAGGACAGCCAGAGAATCTTGAACTATCTAATTTAATGCCGTTTACTTGTAAATTTCCTTTTTTTTCATGCTGTTCATGAAAACTACGCACTTCAACATTTATGAGCTTTGCCATTTCCTTTGTAAGGTATTCTACATGAACACCTGCTCCACCATAAATGTGCGGAGGATATTCTCTAGTCATAAAAAGAGCACGCATTAAAAATTCTCCTAAAATTTTTATATAAATAAATAACTTTTTTAAGTTATAATCTCCTCAAACAAATTAACAGTTTTTAAAAACCATTAAAAGAGCTTTCGTAATAAGAGTTTTACAAAAATGATTACATCTTCTGATTTTATGATAAAAATGGCTGACGGCACGTTAAAACAGGTAAATCCTTTTAACGGTACTCAAGTATGGACAGTCCCAGGGCGAGGTCATAGACCAATTACAAGGGACGACCCTGCCGAGGGAAAGAAAATCGACAGAGATAAAGAAGGAGAATATTGTGTTTTTTGTGAAAAAAACTATCTAAAAACTCCTCCAGAAAAAAGCCGTTTGATAAAAAATGAAAATGGCTATGAAACTATACGGTCTCTTCCTGCTGATAAATTAAATGATACAGTTGCAGAGTTTCGCCGCATTCCTAATCTTTTTGAGATAATATCTCTTGAATATTGGCAGAAAAACTACAATTACAAGCTAAGCAACGAAGCAGAAGAACGCCAAAACAACTATATTTCAAGTCCAGAAGGACGAGAACACGTTCTCGAAATTATTAATAAAAAACTTAGATCTTCTGGAATGTCACAACCTTTAATAGAAGAGCTTTCGTCAGAATATAAACTGTACACTGCTGCGAACAGTTTCTTTGCTGGCGGGCATGAGCTGATTATTGCAAAGAGTCATTATGATAAAAATGATGAATATATGACAGGAAGGTTATCTTCAAGCCATCTTTCTCATGAAGAGCATTTTCAATATACTTGTTTTACGATAGATGCTTTGAAAGATATTTTCATAAATAATCGCTATGTGCGGTATGTTACTGTTTTTCAAAACTGGCTAAAGCAGGCTGGTGCTTCATTTGATCACTTGCACAAACAGCTTGTTGCTGTTGATGGAAGAAGTGAAGCTACAGAACGTGAGTTTCGGCAGGTTCGTTTAAATCCGAATCTATATAATGAAAATGCTGTGAATTATGCAGGATATAATAATCTGATATTCGCAGAAAATGATTATGCAATAGCTTTTGCTGATTTTGGTCATCGTTTCCCGACTCTGGCTATTTATTCAAAAAGCAGAAAAAATCAGCCGTGGAATCATTCCAAAGAAGAAATCAGGGGTATGTCTGATATGATACACGCTTGTCATGCAGCAACAGGAAGTGATGTTCCATGCAATGAAGAGTGGCTCTACAGACCGCCTGATGTTGATGTTCCTGTGCCGTGGCATATTCTTATCAAATGGAGAATCAATACTCCAGCAGGTTTTGAAGCTGTAACTAAAATATATGTCAACACAATTGATCCATGGTTATTGCGTGATATTGTTGTGAAACGGCTCTTTACTCTTCGCAGTGAAGGAAAAGTTGCTCCTATGAAGCTAGCCGACGAGTGCGATTGTGTGCCAAACTGCCTGTTGTACAATAAAAACATATATGGCGAACGTGCAGTATCCGATTCTTTAATTCATCCAAGAGAAGCAATAATGACCTTATAAAAATTGGCTCTAATTATATTAAGCTGTGTTAAATGAAACTGTTGCTAAAAGCACCACCTTTGCTGTCATTGCTGTAGATGTTACTTAATTCGATGACAGTTTTTTTGTAATAGTCATTCTTTTAAACTCAATCGTCATCCTGAATTTAGTTCAGGATCTATTACTTCTTTTAACCGTCAGAAAAAAGTAGATCCTGAAACGAGTTCAGGATGACGGTTGGGGTGTTAAAGATGACGGCTTGGGTGTTCAGAATGACGGTGGGGGTGTTCAGAATGACAATGATGGTCGCTTACGCTCACAATAACAGTGCTAAAATGCTTTAATTGCAGCAAATAGCAACGTTATTGTATAACCTAGCCATATAAAAAAGCTTTATCTCGGCACTTATCCTGAATAGGTTGAATCGCTTTCTGCAAATAAAGCGTACATTGCTTCAGGATCACTTATTCCTCGCAATTTTTCACAAAATTCCTTGTCTCGCAACATGCAGGAAACACGAGCAAGTGCTTTCAAGTGGTCAGCTCCAGCAGATTCAGGTGCAAGAAGCAGAAAAATCAAATCTACTGGCTGCTCATCTACAGACTCAAAGTTAATAGGCTTTTCAAGCTTGGCAAAAAGTCCGTATAACTGTTTAAGCTCGGGGAATCTTCCGTGAGGAATTGCTACTCCACTGCCGACTCCTGTAGTACCAAGCCGTTCCCGCTCAAGAAGAACATCAAAAATAATTCTTTCTTGAAGATTTGAAACACCTGCCGCACGACTTGATAAATCATGAAGCACTTGTTTTTTGCTAGATACCTTTAGGTCAGCAATAATGCTTTCATGACCGAGTAAATCAATAATCTGCATGTTACTTATCTTTCAGTTGCTACTGTTATTCGCAGTAAAAACAATTATACTTTTGGGTCAATCCAGCCAATGTTTCCATCAGCTCTGCGATATACCACATTGAGACCATCATGAGCACTGTTACGAAACATCATTGCATTTTCGTTTGCAAGATCCATTCTCATAACTGCACCGCTTACTGTGCATTGAGGAATGTCCGCAGTCATTTCAGCAACAATAATTGGAGTTGCTTCTTCTTCAGGAAGCTCTTCGCTAAGCTCTGGAGCAAACACAGACAACTGAGCAGCTTCTAAAGTTGGCCTGCCCTTGCCTTTATGGCTTGCAATACGTTTTTTGTAGCGTCTAAGCTGTTTTGCAATATGAGTGCATGCTTCATCAAACACAAAGAAAGAATCCTGTCCTGAAGCTCTGCCCTGAAGCACGATTCCGCGAATTGGGTGTACTGATAAATCAACTTTCACGCCATCGCCTTCTTTGGAGAAAGCTACACTCGCTTGAAGTGGGTCACTAAAATATTTGACGACTGAAGCTTCAAAATTCTTTTCAACGTGTTCACGCAAAGAATCACCAACTGTTATCTGTTTACCTGTAATAGATATTTTCATCGATAT
>DAOWDM010000146.1 GCA_030639035.1 Alphaproteobacteria bacterium | reverse complement strand
GGGGCATCAAGGCCACCAGCTCCTGCTGCAAGAGCAGATGTAACTAACACTGGAGCAACAGCTACAGTCGATACAACAGCAGCTACAAGACAAAGATCTGGGTGTTTTTTAGCAAAAGCTTTAGCTTTGGAAGCAGTATTTCCGATTTTTTCAACAACCTTACTCGCAAGACCTGTTAAACCGCCTGCATAAGATTTTGTATCTTTACCTTTTGAGAATTCGGCAACTCTTTCTTTTGCATTAGCCATAACATTCACTCCTTAAATTTAAAAAACAGAATTACCTGCCTTGTTGTTTTTTTCCGAGAATAGCATTTTTAAGATTTTCATGCTTTTCTTCTTTTTCAGAATTTATAATAGAAAAGCTACGTGCTTCACTTATTATACCTGTTACACCTGCTGACATAAGTCCTGCACCTGTAACAATTTCAACAGCTCCCAAAACAGGATTAACAGGAGTAGTTACAGCTCCTTTAGCTACAAGAGCAGCTCCTGATACGGTTAAAGCAGCACATGCAACATAAGGATATCTTCCTAAAAAATCCTCTGAAGCAAATTTAGCAACGTCCTTTGCAGCACTAGCTACACCGCCAATATAAGCTTTTAAACCTTCACCTTTTGAAAAGTCATTAATTTTACTTTTTGCATTAGCCATGATGCTTGCTCCTTAAACTTAAAAAACTGAACTTAACATTACTATATATAAGCATCAAATAAGAGTCAACGAAAGTTGACAAAAACATTGCTTAATAGCAAAAAAAGCAAGGCAACTTATATTATAGATTGCCTCACTTACTATCAATTACAGTCTTTTTCAGCCTACGCCTTTACTTCTTAGCTTCTTCAGCTTTTTTATCAGCTTCGATTTTTTTGGCTGCTTCGGCTACTTTTATTATCATATTTTTGATTTTTGGGGAGCTTTTTAATATTTCTTCTAATTTATCAGGGTTTTCCACTAATTCTTCAAAAGAAAGCATATCAGACATATCAGCAGGCAATCTTTTCATGTGTCTTATAGGCACATCATAGGCTCTTACAGGCTCTTCTTCAGTTGCATCTTCTTTATATTCAGCAATCAGAATTGTTTCTGCATTATTCCATGCTTCATATGTTTCAGGAGGCAAATAGTCCAAAACAACAGCTGTTTCTTTATCACGATAAAACATAGCATGTTCCCCGCCATCATAAAGAATCGTAGAATCTTCTGGTTCACCACTGCGAGCAAAAATAGAAAGCATGATTTCATTATCTGCATTCAGGATAACTTTATAAAATTCTTCCTGTTTATGTTTTGTAGCCATTGCTGTATTTCCTTTTTTCAATAAAAAACATAATGTTATGAAATATACGACATCTTAACAGCCATTTCAACAATATGCTTTGCGTTTAATTTTGCATAATCATATTGGGCTTCCATAGTGTCGTGTTCTATAAATTCATCAGGAACGGTCATAGGTCTGACTTTTAATTCTCCGTCAAGCTTTCCTTTTAATGCAAGGAATGTCAAAACATGAGAACCGAAACCGCCATTGCACCCTTCTTCAACTGTAATTAAAGCTTTATGTTCATCTGCAAGTTTTAATACAAGCTCTTCATCTATAGGCTTGGCAAAACGAGCATCTGCAACGGTTACGGAAATTCCTTTTTTCTCTAGTTCATCTGCAGCTTTTTGACATTCTGCCAATCTTGCACCTAGACTTAGCAAAGCAACGTCTGAGCCTTTTCTTAAAACACGGCCTTTTCCTATTTCAAGAGCAGTCCCTTTTTCAGGCAAGTCTGCACCGCTGCATTTTCCTCTGGGATAACGAACAGCAGTAGGTCTGTCATTTGTCGCAGCGGCAGTTGCTATCATGTGCATTAATTCCACACCATCAGCAGGAGCCATAACCACCATATTCGGCAGTGCTGTCAAAAAAGATATATCAAATACACCGTGATGAGTTGCCCCGTCTTCTCCAACAAAGCCTGCTCTGTCAATTGCAAAACGTACGGGTAAATTCTGCAAAGCGACATCATGCATGACCTGATCATATGCACGCTGTAAAAAGCTGGAATAAATAGCTGTAAACGGTTTAAATCCTTCGCAAGCTATACCTGCCGCAAAAGTTACGGCGTGCTGTTCAGCAATTCCTACATCAAAACATCTGCTTGGATATTTAGCCGCAAACTTGTCAAGCCCTGTTCCTGTAGGCATTGCAGCATTGATTGCAACAATTTTTCTGTCATGTTCAGCCTCTGCCATAAGAGCCTTGGCAAAAACATCAGTAAATGAAGGGGTTTTAGATTCAGGCTTATTCATCATACCTGTACCTATATCAAACCTTGTAACTCCATGATATTTATCAGAGGCTTCTTCAGCAGGAGCGTATCCTTTGCCTTTTTTAGTTATGACATGAACAAGAATCGGCACTCCATCTTCAACGTCCCGTACATTTTTAAGAACAGGAATTAGATGGTCAAGATTATGTCCGTCAATAGGTCCTACATAGTAAAAACCAAGCTCTTCAAATAAAATTCCGCCTGTTACTATGCCTTTTGCGTATTCTTCCGCTCTTTTGGCTGCAAGCTCCACCATTTTAGGAAGTTTTGAAGCTATATCCATCGCTGTTTGCCTAAGAGATAAATACTGCTTTGATGAGATAATTCTAGATAAATGCCCGCTTAATGCTCCGACAGGAGGAGATATAGACATTTTGTTGTCATTAAGAATCACAACGAGCCTTGAATCCATCGAACCTGCATTGTTCATAGCCTCGAAAGCAAGCCCAGCACTCATAGAACCATCGCCAATGATACTAACAACGTTGTTGTCTCCGCCGTCTAAATCTCTGGCAACAGCCATTCCAAGCCCAGCTGAAATTGAAGTAGAGCTATGTCCTGCCCCAAATGGGTCATATTCACTTTCAGAACGGTTGGTAAAGCCTGAAAGTCCATCTTTTTGTCTTAAAGTATGAAGCTTGTCCTTGCGTCCTGTAAGAATTTTATGCGGATAGCACTGGTGTCCTACGTCCCATATAAGCTTATCTTTGGGAGCATTAAAAACATGATGCAAAGCCACAGTAAGCTCAACAACTCCAAGCCCAGCCCCTAAATGACCGCCAGTTTTAGAAACAGACTCAATTACATGTTTTCTAAGCTCATCAGATAAAAACTCCAGCTCATCAATAGACATATCTTTAATATCAGAAGGATAATTAACCTTGTTCAACAAAGATTCTGTTGATTTTTTAGAATTGTTCTTAAAAATATTTTTTGCTTTGTCTTTTATTGAATTGCGATATGTCATTTTTATAGAATTTCCTAATAATTTCTTTTTACAACAAAATCAGCGACTTTTTTAAGCAAGTCTGCTTTGTCTCCAAAAGTATCTAGCTGTTTTGAAGCTTGGACGACTAAATCAGAGGCTTTTTGCCTTGCATTTTCTAATCCTAAGAGAGAAACAAAAGTAGCTTTTCCTGCTTCTGCATCTTTGCCAACAGCTTTCCCTACTAGCTCTGCGTCGCCTTCTGTATCTAAAATGTCATCTGCAATCTGAAATGCTAAGCCTAGATTTCTGCTGTAATTTAATAAACTGTGTTTGTCTTTTTCATCAGCGTTGCCTAAAATCGCACCTGCTTCACATGCAAACGAGATGAGACAGCCTGTTTTTAAGCCTTGGAGTCTAATAATATCATCAAGATTCATTTCTGAATCCTCTGCCATAATATCAAGTACCTGTCCGCCAACCATTCCGTTTGCTCCAGAAGCTTTTGCCAAAGCCTTTACAAGACTGCATCTAACAAGCGGGTCATGATGAGTTTTCTCGTCTGCCAATACTTCAAAAGCTTTTGTAAGAAGGCTGTCGCCTGCAAGAATTGCTGTAGCCTCGTCATATTTTTTATGATTTGTAGGCTGTCCACGGCGTAAATCGTCATCGTCCATTGCTGGCAAGTCGTCATGTATCAAAGAATAGCAATGTATCATTTCAAGTGCGGCAGCTACTCTCAAAGCATAGTCTTCTTTGACGTTAAACAGGCTGGAACTTGTCATAACAAGAAAAGGTCTTAAACGTTTTCCTCCTGATAAAGCAGAATAACGCATTGCCTCGAAAATAAGTTTTTCTTTTGTATCAGGTGATTTAAGCAACTCATTAAGCTTTGCATCAACTTTAGATGCTATAGCTTTCATTGATTCTTTTAGATTGTTCAAGCTACTTCTCCTAATCGGCTTCAGTTGGAACAAGCTCTACATCTCCGTTTGGAGAAAGGCTTATTTTATCTACACGGACTTTTGCTGTTTTAAGCTTGTCTTCACAATGCTTTTTTAACATCATTCCTTTTTCATATGCATCAACAGCGTTATCAAGCTTAATATTTCCGCTTTCAAGTCGCCTGACTATTTCTTCCAAAGATGACAACGCCTCTTCAAAATCCATTTTTGATATATCTTTAAGAGTTTGCTTTTTTTCCATAATTGTACTCAAATAAAATAATAATATAAGCTAATAGAAAAAATAACACACTTGCAGAACATAAAACATAAAAAAGGAGCAAGCCGTTGAGTCTTAGAATAGGGATTGATCTTGGTGGAACGAAAATTGAAATTATAGCCATTGAAAGAGACGGAACGGAGCTAATTCGAGAACGAGTTTCAACTCCAAAAGGAAGTTATGATAAAACTATTCAAACAATAAAAGAGCTTGTTGATTCGGTAGAAAAAAAGCTAGAACGTAAAGGCTCTGTAGGTATTGGCATTCCTGGTGCTATTTCACCAGCAACAGGTCTTATCAAAAATGCAAACTCTACATGGCTGAACGGCAAAGCATTTGACAAAGACCTTGCTATTGCTATGAACCGCCAGATTAAAATAGCTAACGATGCTGACTGTTTTGCTCTTTCCGAAGCAACTGACGGAGCAGGAAAAGGAGCAGCAACAGTATGGGGAATAATTCTAGGTACTGGAGCAGGAAGCGGAATCGTCATCAACGGAAAGCTTTTAAGCGGTCCTAATGCTATTGCTGGAGAATGGGGGCATAATCCTTTGCCATGGGCAACACAAGATGAGCTTTCAATTCCTGATTGTTACTGTGGCAGAAGCATATGTATCGAGTCTTTTGTTTCAGGCACTGGACTTGAACGAGACTACAATCTTGAAACAGGTGAAAATCTTACTGGCATTGAAATAACTTCAAAAGCAAAAGCAGGAAATCCTGCTGCAAAAACTGTTTTAGGACGTTATGAAGACAGGCTAGGACGTGCAACCGCCTCTGTACTCAATATTATTGACCCTGATGTAGTTGTTTTAGGTGGCGGAATGTCAAATTATACTCCTTTATATGAAGCTCTTCCAAAATTATGGCAAAAATACTGTTTTTCTGATTCTATATGCACGAAAATCAAGCCATCTATGTACGGTGATTCAAGCGGAGTCCGTGGAGCAGCATGGCTCTGGTCGAAAAAAACATAGTTTTTGCTTTAAGCTACTTCAAGATACTTGTCTATAAAGGCTTCTGCCCCTAGTTCATTACGTAGCTGTTCTGCTAAAAGCACGTGCTTTCTGCCTGATGAATACAATTTCAAAAACGGTCCAAGCCCGTTAAGGTCAACGTCAAGAACTACAGATTCTCCGACGGCAGGTCTGCTGACAAGAATAGCGTACGGAAGGTCTCTAAAAGACCTGCCAAAAATGAAGTCCATTTCTCGAGGAGTAAGCCTCCAGTTTGAATAATCTTCTTCCAAACCTTGAGGATTGCGGAAAAAAATGATTGTCTGACACTGTCCACGAACAACCTCACCAAGCCCAAGCTCATCAATAATATTTGGCTGTTGGAACGCACATAAATATGCCTGACGTTTTTTACGACCTTCCTGCAAACCAACAATAAAACTATCACGGAACATAGGGTGCTTTAACATTGGAGCAGTTTCATCAATCATAATAAGACTAGGGTCGCCTGTTTGACCTGTTACGCTTTGTATTCTGTGCGTGATGTAGCTGATAACCGCAGGAGCAAGAGTTTCGTCCTCGAATATATGTGTAAAGTCAAAAGCCATAAATTTCGTTGTCATATCAAGATTGTCATCTGTAGCATTAAACACGTTGCCGTATTGGTCTGGATTTATCCACCTGTACAGTTCTCGACGCATATGCCCAGTTGGTGAAAAGCATGCTTTATAAAGATTTTTAATAGTTCTTTCTTCTGGTCTTAAATATTCAAAAGCTGTTGTAACGGCACGCCCTATTTCTTTTTCTGAAACAGAGTCGTCAACCAAAGTAATAGCTTTTAGCCATCTTCTTAAGAAAGCTCTGTTTTCAGGAGTATCTTCACATGAAAATGGATTTAGAGATGTTACGTCTTTTTCACCATCAAAGTTAATGTATGCCCCACCAATAGCATTACAGAAAATTTCAACACCTCTGTGTCTATCAAAGAAATAAACACGCAAATCATCGTGCCGCATAGCCTGTCCTGCAAGAAAAGCAAGAAGCGTTGTTTTACCTTGTCCAGTAGGTCCAATAATCACCTGATGAGCCACAGCATTTGCTTCAGCCGTAACATGGAATTGCCATTGATATGCTGTTC
>DAOWDM010000260.1 GCA_030639035.1 Alphaproteobacteria bacterium | reverse complement strand
TAACCGTTTTTCAAACAACAATGGCGTTTTGGAAAGGTAAAAAGAACAAAATACTTATAACAGGCAAGCGAGGCAGCGAATGAGTAGTCTTTGGGGTTTGGCATTAGGTATTGGGGCAACGGCAGGTCTAGCTGGTTCTTTGGCTGTTCCTGCTGCTCGCAAAATTGCTTTCGGTGATATTGAGCATGACTGGCTTAATGATGAAATTGAGTTTGATAAAATTGATATAGATAACTCAACAGTTATCTGTAAAAACGGCTTGTTCGTGAATGTTTTTGAATTAAGAGGCGAGGCATACGAAACTAAGCCTTTTGAAACACAAGCTGTTTTGAATAAAGGTCGCACAACACTAATTAACGAATTTGCTTTGCTGGGTATAACGGCACGATTTTTTGGAGTTAAGCGATTAAAAGACATTTCTCATCAGGCAGAATGGCAAAGCCCTGCATTAAAAGAAATCGGAGATGCAGAAAGTGAAACTTTTAAGAGAGCTTACGAGATACGTTGGTTTATGGTTTTGCAATGCAAGACATATCGGAATTTAGGAGAAATCTCTGAAAAGATATTTTCTACTTACAAAGTTTACAAACCGAAACTATTAAAAACGCCAATAGATAAAAGCAAACCTTGCCCTTTAACTTGTTTCTTAAATTACTTAGTTTGTGGTGATTTAAGAGATGATTTGAAAGCTGTATCAAGCAACATTTCAGGCAACTTGCAGGGTGCAGATACGATTTGGGATAGAGAAGCAGGAACTATGACTGCTCATATTCCTTTGCCGTACATTTACAAGTCTGTAACTGTTACGAGTTGGTCAGACATGATCAACGGTGCGATAATAAACAGCATCATGAATCTAAAAGGCGAGCTTGAAGTTTCTCAAGTCTTGAAGCCTGTTAAAAAAGAAAGAATGACAGCCTCTTTTGCGAGAAAAGCAAGAGAAACAAATGCTAATCCTTTTGGTAACAAAGCATTAGCTGAAGAATGTACTGCTGCTGTTGCACTTTTATCTGAAGGCGAACTTTCTTTTTATCAAACTCAATTTTGCATAAATATAAGAGCAAAGAACCTAGAAAAACTAAATACATTATTAGAATCTTTGACAGCTTCGCTTGCAAAAGACGGCTTGAGATATTCGATTGAAACCGAATGTATGCCTATCTCTTGGTTTAATCGGTTTGCTGGCAGAGATAGGCTTGCTCGTCCATTAAAGCTAAGAAACGATGATATTGCTGCTCTTTGGGCTTGGCAATTTGCACCTATTGGATTGATAAAGTCTTATTGGAGCAATCAGCCAGTACGTTCTTTTGCTACGGCTTCAGGACAGGCTTATGCTTTCCAGTTTCAGGCAACCGAAGCTAAAAAAGCACTTGGCAACTTTGCTGTTTTTGCTCCTTCAGGAGTAGGAAAAAGTACGCTTATCATGCACCTTTTCGGAGGACTTGCCAAAAACAAGAATTTCAAAACCTTCATTCTCGATAGTAAAGAAGGTGCTAGATATATGATTGAGGCAATGGGCGGAGTTTATCAGTCTTATGATAAGCTGGCTTTAAATCCTCTTGATGTATCTGAAGACACGCCATCAACAAGAATGCACATCTCTAAAATTGTTAGAACAATGATAGGCGATGTTGAAAAAAGTGAAGATATGGACGAGTTAATAGCTCATCTTTTAGATACTGCTTTTACGTTGCCAGTAGAACATCGAACTTTTAACGGTTTGTTTGATTTATGTTTTTCCAGACAAACAGATTTAAGACGTTCTTTTAGAAAATGGGTAACAGATAACAAAGGGAACAAAGGCTTTTATAGCCATATCTTTAATTCAAAAAGAGACACTTTAAGTTCTTTTCTTGGTGATTCTTTCATGGTCGGAATTAACATGAATGAGGCTTTAGAAAATCCAGAACTTGCAGCTCCGATTGTTACGCATATTTCAACTGCGATTGAGAGAATAGCACAGCAAGGAACATTAGACGGTTTTGCAATTTTTATTGATGAAGCTGCAAACCTGTTGAGAAATGAGACTTTTAGAAATCACACTACACAGCTTTTTAGAGAGTATCGCAAGCTTAGAGGTGCTGTCGGTATGGCATTTCAAGACCCGAATGCTTTGTTT
>DAOWDM010000120.1 GCA_030639035.1 Alphaproteobacteria bacterium | reverse complement strand
CCTTTCTATTTTACCATTCGTTTGTGGGCGATAAGGTCTTGTGTAGCGATGCTTTATGCCCAATTCAAGCAACATTCTTTCAAAAGGATTTGTCTGTTTATTTTTTGCATGACGACCACTTCCAAACTCTGGACCATTATCACTAAGAACTTCTGCGAATTGGATATTATACCGACTTTTCAGCATGTTAAGCGATTTCAAAATATCAAAGATTTCATACCTGCTAAGCCCTTGTTTTTTAGCTTTAATTGCTTCATATTCATCAATAAAACGAAGCATAAGTTTAACGTTATTTCTTGCAAGCGTTCAGTCTTCGCTTTTCCGAATCATATTCATCGATAACTCCTGATTCGCATTCTTTTTTGAAGATAAATCTACAAAGATAAAAAATACATTTCTGTCATCGAATTAGATAACATTTACAATTGCGAGGAACGTAGCGACGTGGCAATCTATTTCAAACGAGGAGATTGCCTTAGCGATGCTCGCAACAACAGTGCTAAAACGCTCTAATTATGTAAAATAGCAATACTATTATGGAACATAGCTATAAAAATTATTAGTTTATTTTGCTCAGCCCATCTTTTTTCAAACGCTCTATATAGGAAGACATAAAAGTTGTGAATGTTTCTGCTTCTTTTATCTGGTCTCCAATCGTCCTGTAGTCTATTGGGACGCCTTCATCTCCACTGGTTAGCAGGTTGAAAGTATTATAGTGTTTTGTTTCTTTAATATACTTCATAAAATTATAGCGAAGACGCATAGCAGCTCTGCCTCTGCCTGCCAATCTTAAAGCTATTGCCCAATCAATCACAAGCAAAGCCTGTTTGGGTTTGATTTTTTCTCCTTTGGCT
The DNA here is from genome assembly GCA_030639035.1 of Alphaproteobacteria bacterium. Lineage (GTDB taxonomy): Bacteria > Pseudomonadota > Alphaproteobacteria > DAOWDM01 > DAOWDM01 > DAOWDM01. The sequence goes on along the minus strand of DAOWDM010000120.1, from coordinate 4,020 downwards.
GGTTTTTTCACCAGACTTTCTATAACATCAGCAGCTTCACTCCATTTTTTATTCTGCCAGTATATTTCAGCTTTTAACAGAGTGCCTCTTTCCGTTTTGTCGGATTCAAGTATTTTAATTGCATTATCATGATTACCAGAATCTGATAAAGCACGAGCCATAAGATGCTTACGCTGAATCACAAGTTTTTCATTCATGTTATTAATTTTGCTTTTTTCCAACGCATCAATCGCAGCTTTAGGTTTTCTGTTAAGCAAGCAAACAAGTGCTAAACGAGCTCCTATCTTAGCTTTTTTTTCTCCTGATAGCCTGAAAGACACCTGCCTTTCAAGCAATTCTGATGCACGACCTAGCAAATCAACAGACACCAAACGATCCGCCAAACGCCTGATTACCTCATCACCTTTTTCACCTGAAGGGCTTAATTCTCTAAATTCGTCGTACAGCCCTATAGCTACAACTGGACTTAATTTATCTGCCTTGCCTTCAAGAAATAGATTGTCAAAAATCTCACGCATTCTTTCAGGTATTTTTTCAGCATTTGGATAATTGCGGAAATTACTGGAAACATGCCTCATCATTCTGAGTCCATCACCATAATTACCAGCTGCAACATGCATATCTGAAAGCATATTAAGCAGGTCATATTCAAACTTATCCCCTCGCCATACGAAACGCAGTCTTTCAAGCTGTTTCGCAGCTTCAATTGGCTCTATCAAAGATGTGCTGAGTTCAAGCTTGATTCTAGCTTTTGCCGCTAGTGCCCTATATTTACGATTTTTACTTTCTTCTGCAATTTTGTATTCTTTAAGAGCAGGCTTAAATGCACCAGAAATTTCATTCCATACACCTCTGTAATATGCCAGAGCAACTTTATCGTATGTGCTGTTTTTTTCATTTTCAGCTACTTCTAAAAAATTCTGAGCTCCCCAATCATCTTCAATTGCAAGTGTAGCCATTGCTCCAACAATAGCTAGTTTAGTCCTTAACCAAAGAGGATACATTCGTATAGTGGCACTTTTATTGCGAAGAGTTTCTCCCTGTTTTTCTGGTTCTTTTATCGAAGCCTTTGTTGCAGCTTTCCAAAAAATGGCTTCATCATTATTAATAAATTCTTTGTTACTAAAATCAGAAACGGCTTCTTTGTAACGATGCATAAGAAAGTTAGATATTCCCCTAGTTGCTAAAAAAGACGGTTCTTTTGTCATCTTTGGGGAATCAATAGCAATAGTTCGTAAAACTCCCAAAGCTTCAGCTTCATATCCATTTGCAACATAAAATCGTGCTAATTCCAGACGAGCTTTATTCTTTTTTTCTTCTGAAATGTTAGTAATAGTTTTTATTAATTTATTGTAGTTATCATTATAGTATTCCTGACCGCCATGTTCCCATTTGCCAACACAGAACAATCCGTTTTTAGAATCGATTTCTCCAAGATTAAGCAAAGCTGCCATATTTTCAGTATCACTAGACAGTTTCAACCCATTATCTTCTGAAAGAAGCTCTACTCCGATTCTTGATGTTCTAGCTTTTAGATTCGGATTTTTTGCAAATACAGCAATCCCCTGAATAGTAATGGGCAATTCGGCATCAGGGTATTCATGTTTTGGAAATATTCCACGCCCTAAAGAAACAAATGGAATAATTAGCATATTATCGCCTACGGCAGGGTCAACAATAGAAATAACAGAAGATGCTTCTGATACTGGAAAAAACAGCTTAGGACCAATTTCAGTGCGTAGCTGCGGTATTACATCAACAGTTATTTTTGGTTTAAATGGTTGATGTATAAGATCAATAATCCACAACAAGCCTTCTCGCCTTAAGCTTGGATTATATCCAGCCTTGGTTACTAACCTTAGAACAGTTGCTGAACCATGAGGCACTTGGATAACATCGGCTAATATGTTTCCACCAACTTTTTTCATAAGTTTAATGTCAACCTGCTTAAGTCTATCAAAAACAATCCAAAGATAATTGTCTCGCTTAAAAACGGCAGAAGCTACAGATTGTTCCCATGGAATAGAAAGGCTTACGATTCTTTTTTTCAAATCTTTTACTGGTTTTTTGATTTCCTTTTTAGGCTCAACAGGTTTTTCTTCTGGTAATTTTTCTACCTCCTCCACCTTTAAGGGTTCTGGTTCTACAGCTGAAACAGGAGCAGATTTTGGAGATTCTGCATCAATGCTTAGAACAGGCTTTGAGATTTTAACAACATCTACAATAATTTTTGAACCGATTAAAAAGTGTTTGATTCCCTTATTTTTAGGCAAAGGAATAACAACAGAAAGACTGTTTTTGTCAGATGATGCTTTTATTTTCTTAAACTCAGAAGAAAGATTTTTTCGTACAGCTTTAATGTTTACTCTGGCTGGACGGTCAAATGTAATAATGGCTTCATTGTTTTTTCTTATCAGTTTGTATTTTGTTTTATTTTTCCAGTCGAAAACAAACCTTTCAAAACCAGAATGTCTTCCTATACGAATATTTAACATAGGAAGTTTACCAGAAGAAGCTTTTAGCTTACCGTCTTCATTGATAATATCAACGATTATAGAGCTTCCTATTGTAAAGCTACGCAAAGAAAAGTCTTGTGTGAGACGAAATGTTAAACGGCGATGGTCTGCTGAATAAGAAGCTTTTTCAAAATAACCTCTTAATTTTCTTACAAGATGATAAGTGTCGCTTTTTATTGGGCGGTCAAAAGTTACAACTAAATCTCTGCCAATAATTTCAGAATGATATTTTACAGGTGTTTTCCAGTCAAAAGCAAGACGACCGAAACCATCGTGCAATGCAGCTCTGACATTTTGAGCCAGAGACGGTTGCACTGAGAAGACCGTTATTAGAATAAATATAAAAAAGAAAAGCGCTTTACGCACTTGTTATTACCCTTTCTGTTGCTTCTTCACACTTGATATGAATGACTATATCTACACCACTTGCAACAGAAAAGCAGTAATAATCCATAAAATAATGCTATCGAATTGTTTTTTTACAAGCAATTAATTCAAATTGTACTGTTTATCTAAACAGTAGCTCAACAAAGCAAGTCTAAAAATCGCCTAAAACACTAGCCATTTTCCCCTTTAGAGTGCCTGCATTAAATGGCTTCACAATGTAATTTGAAACACCTGCTTTTTTTGCAACAATTACATTTTCTGTTTTGCTTTCAGCTGTAACCATTATAAATGGCATAGATTTTAATTTTGCATCAGCACGCACTTTTTTTAACAGTTCAAGACCTGTCATCGGTTCCATATTCCAATCAGAAATAATAAGTCCGAAAGGTCCTTCTGATTGCAAAATATCAAAAGCTTCCTCACCATGGTTTGCAGTAACAACATTATTAAAACCAATCTGTTTTAACAGATTTTTTAGGATACGCTGCATAGTCTTATAATCATCGACCACAATAACTTTCATATTTTTATCAACAGCCATAAAACACCCCTTTTTTACCTAAGCATTATTCTAACCAAACAAGACATAATAGTATATACACTCAAGAGTATATATATCTTTCATTAATAACTAAACTTTTTGTTATCATTGCAAAAAATTATTTTCAGAAATTCCATCAATTGGGAATTTATTTCCTTCTGCAATTTCGGTTGTAAGCTCTTTTGCTCTTTTAGAATTCATTTTAGCTAAAATTGCAGATGATTTTCTTGCGTTCATTCTTTTGAAAACTGATATTAGAATCGGCATTTCAAGCTCATTAAATATACGAGCAGCATCTTTTGGCTTCATATTTGAATAAATTTTAACCAAATCAGTCATCTTTTTTTGTTCTTGCTCATTGTACGTTTCAAGTAGTTCCTTTATTGAAGACTGAAGCTGTTTAAGTTTCATAACTTTCTGGTCTATCTGAGTTTCTGCCGCTTCGAGCATAGCAACACGCTGCTCTAATCCACGTTCATGAGCATCAAGAGCTTCTCGTCTTTCTGCTAGTTTTTGCAGTATATCCAGCTCGGATTGAGAAAAAGACGGAGCTATTCCAAATTCACGAGGATTAGG
>DAOWDM010000172.1 GCA_030639035.1 Alphaproteobacteria bacterium | reverse complement strand
TCAGTTGATGAACATTTGTCAGCGTATTGTTAGTGCAGTCGGCAGGCGTGTTGATGAAGCAAGTCCTATATGCGATGCTCGTCTTGCAGATGGTTCTCGTGTTAATGTTATTGCTCCACCTTTGGCGATTGATGGTCCTACACTTACAATTCGTAAGTTTAAAAAGGACAAGCTTAGATTAAAAGATTTGATGAATTTTGGTGCTATAACTCCGCAGGGAGCAAAGCTTCTTGAGGTTATAGGTGCTTGCCGTCTTAATGTCCTTATATCTGGCGGTACAGGAAGCGGAAAAACTACTCTTTTGAATGCTTTGACTAGCTTTATTGAACCTGGTGAGCGAACAATTACCTGTGAAGACTCTGCTGAATTGCAATTGCAGCAGCCTCATGTGGTGCGTCTTGAAACAAGACCTCCAAACCTTGAGGGAGCAGGTGAAATTTCTATGCGTGATTTGGTTAAAAACTGTCTGCGTATGCGTCCTGAACGTATAATCGTTGGTGAGGTTCGTGGTCCAGAAGCGTTTGACCTTTTGCAGGCAATGAATACAGGGCACGATGGTTCTATGGGAACTGTTCATGCAAACTCCCCTCGTGAGGCTACTTCTCGTGTTGAAAATATGATAGCTATGGGAGGCTTTTCTCTCCCAACAAAGGTTGTGCGTGAACAGATTTCAGGTGCCGTTCATGTTATTGTTCAGGCAGCACGTCTTCGTGATGGCTCAAGAAAAATTACTCATATTACTGAGGTTATGGGTATGGAAGGCGATGTTTTGGTTCTTCAGGATTTGTTTGTTTATGAAATTGAAGGCGAAGATGAAGACGGAAATATTTTAGGTTGTCATAAATCAACTGGACTGCGTCCAAAATTCTGGGATAAAGCTAGATATTTTGGGCTTGAAGATAAATTAGCAGAAGCATTGGAAGAAAATGTTTGAGGGTGCAGGACTTATTCTACTTATAGGTAGTGTTGTGCTGGTCGTTATGGTCGGTTTGGCCGCTTCTGTTGCTTTTCATTATGGAGAGCATGAGCATTTGCAAAAGCGAATGTCTAAGATTTCAGGGATAGATCCTAAAATCAAAGATAAGGGTGATGATCCATCTCAAGCTATTAGAAAACGCCAGATTCAAAACAAGCTAAAAGAACTGGAAGAAGCTCAGAAAAAACATAAAAAAAGGGGAATTAAAGAGCTTTTGCATCAGGCTGGATTTACAACTAGTCCAAGTGAATTCTATACATATTCGCTGATATTTGGAATTGTAGTTACAGGTCTGCATATATTGAAATATGAACTTGGTTTTATGACGATTCCAGTTTTGTTGATTTCAATTTTTGTTTTACCAAAATGGTGGCTTAATAAGAAAATAAAAAAAAGACAGAAGCTATTTACAGCTATTTTTGCAGATGCAATTGATATTATTGTGCGTGGTATCAAATCAGGACTTCCTGTTGGGGAGTGCATATCAATGATAGGACGTGAAATGGCTGAACCTGTCGGGCAGGAATTTCGGCTTATTACAGAAGGTCAAAAACTTGGGCTTCCTTTAGATGAAATTATGCGTAGATCTTTGGAACGCATGCCTACAGAAGAACTAAAATTCTTTTCTATTGTTCTTTCTATTCAGCAACAGACAGGCGGTAACCTTGCAGATACTCTTGACAAGCTATCTGCTGTTATACGTCAAAGAAAAAGTATGAGGGACAAAGTTCTGGCTCTTTCAAGTGAGGCGAAGGCTTCAGCTATGATTATCGGTTCTTTGCCATTTGCTTTGGCAGGTATTTTGTCTCTGGTTGCACCTGATTATATAGGATTGCTTTTCGAGTATCAGCTTGGATCATTTATGATGGCAGGAGGTGCATTATGGATGACAATAGGTGTTTTGGTTATGAAAAAAATGATAAACTTTGATTTTTAGAAATCGTCTGGAAATTTTGATATATGGAAGACTTTTTTAATCTAGAGTTCTTAACTCCAATATTAGTGGCAGTAGGCTGTTTTGCCGCAGTTTTTGCCGCTATCTCACCTTTTTTGCAACGCAATACTACTTCATCAAGGTTGAGGGGAGTAGCCGCTCGTCGTGAGGAGCTTTCTCGTAAGCAGAAAAAAAGAATTGATGAACAAAAAGGTGGTTCAGGTTCGCTAATTGAAAAGAAAAGCAAGCGTATCGGTTTGATGAAAGTGCTTCTTGAGCAATTGAAACTTCAAAATCAAATGGTTTCAAAAGAGCTTCGAGATAAACTTCAGCAGGCAGGTTGGCGTAAGCAGTCTGCGATGATTACTTTCATTTTTGCTAAATTGATGACACCTGTAACTTTTGCAGTGCTTGCTATGTTTTTGTTGTCTGATTCTGATATGGCTTTTATCGGAAAGCTTTTTGTTTTGTCCCTTGCTTGTGGGGCTGGATATTATATTCCTGGAGTTATAGTTTCAAATACAATCCAGAAACGTCAGCAAATGATAAAAAAGAATTTCCCTGATGCTGTTGATTTGTTGTTGATATGTGTTGAAGCAGGGTTGTCAGTAGAAGCTGCTTTTTCCAGAGTTACAGATGATATGAGTGAAAACAATCCTATTCTTGGTGAAGAGCTAGGGCTTGTTTCAGCAGAGTTGGCTTTTCTTGCAGAAAGAAGACAGGCATACGAGAATATGGCGAGCCGTACAGGTCTTGATGTTGCAAAGTCTTTGGGTATGGCACTTATTCAATCAGAAAAATACGGAACACCTGTCGCTTCGGCTTTAAGAGTGGTTTCACAAGAAAGCCGTGCTTCTCGTATGGCATTTGCAGAAAAAAAGGCTGGTTCTTTGCCTGCTCAGCTTACTGTTCCTATGATTGTGTTTTTCTTGCCCGTTTTGTTTGTAGTTGTTCTTGGTCCTGCTATTATCAAGGTTATTAACGAGGTTATGTAATCATCTCATCATTCGTTTGTAGATAGCTGTGTTTTTATCTGCCATGCTTTTTGGTAAATCTTTTCTTATCAGATATTCAGCCTCTCCTGTGCTTCCTTTTAAGGCTTTTAGCATAGCTAGATTCTGTCTTTGCTGAACTGTTGAACGTATTGATTTTGCAATTTCCTCAAGCATTGTTATAGCTTCATTAAGCTTTCCAGATGAAGCAAGAGAAAGAGCAAAATTATTAATAACGTCATAATTATTTGGAGAACATTTAAGAGCTTTTATATAGTTTTTTTGAGCTATGTCGGGCATGTTTTGAAAATCATAAGCAATCCCCAGTGCAGAATATAAGTCCCATCTATTTGGAGTAATTTCTATAGCTTCGTCAAGTGATTTTATAGCTTTTTCAGTGTGTTTGCTAGCTATATATGCTTTGCCGAGTTCAGCTAGCAGTTGAGCTTTTTCTGTCGAGTGATTTTGGTCACTGATTTTTTCTATGCCTTCTGTTAGTATAATAATTGATTGTGCAGAATCTCCTGAGTAACGCAGATTCCTAGCAAGACCGAGAATAAATAAAACATCGTTAGGAGAAGTTGAATTTAATGAACGGTAAAGGTTTGTAGCAGAAGCATAATTATAAGTATTTTCGGCTTCAACAGCGGCTCTATGAAGAGTAGGTATTAGATTTTTCGAATCTTTAAGACTGCTAGGAGCTACTGCACATGAACAAATAAACAAAGAAATAAATACTGCAAGCAGTGAAGGCTTTGCGTAAAAAGTGATAAAATGTAAGTGTATTTTAAACATATTTGAAAACTTTTAGTTGATGATAACTGTATTATATATACCATGAGATAACATAAAAATATTATTTGTAGTAGTGATTATATGAATTTTAACAGGGGGAGAGTATGAGCTTTAATAAATTGTATTCTAGTTTTAAAAATAATGCATGTCGGTTTTCTTCTTTTATTAAGGATTCCAGTGGAGCAATAGCAATTATTGTCGCCTTGACTCTTCCTGTTTTGATGGGTG
>DAOWDM010000143.1 GCA_030639035.1 Alphaproteobacteria bacterium | reverse complement strand
GGCTTTGATGAAGAATCAGCCCGCAATCTGCTGATAGAAGCTTTTTTAGATGATGTAATACATGACATTTCAGATGTAATCGTACGAACTGTATTTCTTGATATGATGAGTAAAAAATGAGCAGAAATAACACTTCTACCGTCATTGTGAGCGAAGCGTAGCAATCTCACTTCTTCTTTGCAAAAATGGAGATTCTCACGTCGCTAACGCTCCTCAGAATGACGATAGTAGAAATGACAAAGAAAAAGGCTTCTTACGAATGACATTATTAAACAATCCCAAATACGATGTAGAAAGTATCCGAAGGGATTTTCCTGTTCTAGCTCAAAAAGTAAACGGCAAGCCTTTGGTGTTTCTTGACAACGCCGCTTCTGCACAAAAACCTCATCAAGTTATAGATGCGATGAAGAATGTTCTTGAAAATGAGTATGCTAACGTTCACCGTGGATTGTATTCTTTTTCTGAAAAATGCACGGAACGTTTTGAAAATGCTCGAAAAAAAGTTCAAAAATTCATTAATGCTGATAGTGAAAGCGAAATTGTTTTTGTTCGTGGAGCAACGGAAGCAATAAATCTTGTCGCATCTTCATATGGTAGTGGTTTCTTAAAAGAGGGCGATGAAGTAATTATCAGCGAGGCAGAGCATCACTCAAATATTGTCCCATGGCAAATGCTGCGAGACGAAAAGGGGCTTGTGCTAAAAGTCGCTCCTGTTAGTGATGACGGTGATTTCCTTATTGATGAATATCAAAAACTTTTAACTGAGCGTACTAAGCTTGTTGCAATAGCTCATATGTCAAATGTGCTTGGCTCAATTTTTCCTGTAAGAGAAATTATTAAAATGGCTCATGATGTTGGGGCTAAGGTTTTGCTTGATGGCTGTCAGGCTATAACTCATACGCCAGTTGATGTTAAAGAGCTCGATTGTGATTTTTATGCTTTTTCTGGTCATAAAATATACGCCCCTACAGGAATCGGCGTTCTTTATGGCAAAAAGGAGCTTCTTGAGATTATGCCACCGTATCAAGGCGGCGGTGAGATGATGAAAAAAGTTACTTTTGAAAAGACAACATACGCTGAATCTCCTGCAAAATTTGGCGCTGGAACTCCTGCTTTTGTCGAGGCTATAGGGCTAGGTGTTGCTTTGGATTATGTATCTGAAATAGGTATGGATAAAATCGCAACTTATGAAGAAGATTTATTGTCATATGCTACCGCTCGTATGAATGAAGTCGAAGGCTTAAAAATCATAGGTACTTCTTCAAAAAAAGGTAGTGTAATTTCTTTTGTCATGGACTGCGGACACCCTCACGATATAGCAATGATTCTGGATAAATGCGGAATAGCTGTCAGGGCAGGGCATCAATGTGCCCAGCCATTGCACACCAGAATGGGAATAACCGCTTCAGCCCGTGTTTCTTTGGGAATGTACAACAAGCATTCTGAAATTGATGAGCTGATAAAAGGGCTTGAAAGAGTAAAGTTGTTTCTTAGCTGATTTTTTCTTGGTTGTTTTGTTGGTTTCCCAGCCCCGAAGGGCTGGGAATGAAGTTTAGTTCGTTTATACAGCACTTAGTTTATGAATAAATCCGTCTACTTCTGATTTTAGTTCGGTTGCTTGTTTGCCAAGTTCTTCTGAGGCACTTAAGACATCACTTGAGGCTGTACCAGTTTCCTGTGCAGCCTGATTCAAGCCTGCAACATTCGAGGTAACTTCCTGCGTGCCAGTAGCAGCTTCCTGAATATTACGAGATATTTCAGTAGTAGCGGCGTTTTGTTCTTCAACAGCAGAGGCAATCGCCGTAGTAGTTGCATTGATTTCTTCAATAGTGCTGCTGATTAGTTGTATGGCATCAACAGCTGTAACTGTTGAATCTTGAATATCAGTTATTTGACCAGCAATTTCATCGGTTGCTTTTGCTGTTTGATTCGCAAGATTTTTCACTTCACTGGCAACAACTGCAAAGCCTTTGCCCATATCACCAGCTCTTGCAGCCTCAATTGTAGCGTTAAGTGCAAGAAGATTCGTCTGGCTTGCAATATCTGTAATCAGGCTGATAACATCACCTATTTTTGTTGCCGCTTCTGATAATCCTTTAACAAGTCCGTTAGCATGTTTGGCTTTTTCAACGGCATCTCTGGAGGTATCTGCTGCTGTTGCTACCTGTGTACCTATTTCAGAAATAGATGCACTCAGTTCTTCTGTAGCAGAAGCAACGGTAGAAACGTTTGATGTAGCCTGTTCTGAAGCTGCAGCTACTGTTGCTGCTTGTGAAGAGGTTTCCTCGGAAATTGAAGACATAGACTGAGCCGTTGCCTGCATTTCGGTTGCAGCAGAAGATATTGTCTCGACTATACTGGCAATGTTTGTTGTGAAATTACTAACAATTGCATCAGTTTTTTTGCGTTTCTCTTCTTCAATTTGTCGAGTTTTTTCCTGTTCAGATTCCAGTTTTTTAACTGCAATGGCATTGTCTTTGAACACCTGAACAGCTCCTGACATATCACCAAGTTCATCTGTGCGGTCACGGGCTGGAATTTCTACTTCTAGATCACCTTCTGCAAGATCTCCCATTGCTCCAGTCATAGCTTGTACATGAGGAACAATACTTGAAGCTATAAAGAACGCAAAAACTACACCAAGAATCATGGCTATGATTGAAAAAATCACCAGTGTTGTTTCAGTTGAGCGAACATCAGAAACAATTGTTTTTCCAAGTTCTTCCATTCTATCATGGTATTTATGGGTCATCTTTTTCGCATCATTTGAAATTGTATCAGCAAGAGCGTCCATTTTATCATGCACAAGATGCTCATATTTTTCTGTAGCTTCAACAACTTTCAAAAGACTGGCTTCATACATTGGAACAATTCTTAAAGTTTCCTGTGCAAGACGTTTCCTTTCTGGATTTTTCAATCGTCTTTCAAGAATTTTCGAATCTTTTATAAATTCTGCAACATATTCTTTTGCTATTTTAATTCGTTCATCAGAAGGGTGTGACAAATAACGGTTGGCATTCAGCCTTGCCAGCATTAATTGTTCCTGCACTAATCCTGCCATAGCAGCAGCTTCATCGTCATGATCTTTTATAGCTGTGTGAATAATTTTTGTTATGTTTTCACGAGCTTGCTTTCCGTAAACATTCATTTCTTTTTTAACAGCAGTATCACGTATCTTTTTTTCTTTTACTGCTGTTTCAAAATCAGATGCATATTCTTCAAAAAGACTCTGCATTTTGGTTACTCTTTTTTTCATTTCTGGATTATGTATCAAACTTGCCAGTTCATTTAATTCACTATCAAAAATTTCTTTTAACTCATGCGCTCTTTTAAGGCTTTTTTCATCTCCAGTTGTCATATAAGCAAGAACGTTTCTTCTAATAGCTACAGTATTTCGCTCTGTTTCTGAAACTACCGTTGCATTCTTATTTACACGAACATATTCATCAATTTTACCAAGCGTATCTTCAAAATCGATGTAACTAAGTCCCGCAAGACCTGCCAGCATTAAAAGAATCAGCCCAAAGCCTATATAGATTCTTGTACCGACACGAAAACGTTTTGTAATATCTGCAATGCTCATAAGAAACTCCTTTAAGTTGAACCTCGCTATTTTCACCTATTATGAAAATATAAGAAACCTAGCTAAACTGTTTACACCTATTAGGTGATATTCATGCTACATTAAGTACTGTAAGAAAGTGGTAAAATCGTCCAAACATCGTGAGATGGCAAAAAGAGTATTCAGAGACTGTGTGTGGTGTTTTCACAAACAGCGAGACATGCTATCGCTATCAGTCAGCTAAATGATGATTCTAACCTAGAAGGATTGAGTATAGAAGTTGATTTTATTGTTTTTTAAGTGGTGGGCACAGTTGGGATTGAACCAACGACCCCTACGATGTCAACGTAGTGCTCTCCCGCTGAGCTATGCACCCACAAAACAAACAATAGAAAGATTTTTTATAACTATATGAGTTATATTGCAAGCTTTTCAATAAGTAATTATTTATTTTTTTATGGTAGCTTTAATAAAATATTTGTTTTCATAAGGTTAATGTTAAAATCTATTGTAAAAAATTGTTGGAAAAAATGAGCGTTTCATCATCAAAAACAGAACCTTTTAGCATTTTGTTTCCTGAAGAGCAGGCTATCCCTGTTGTGTTTGCTTCACCTCACAGCGGGACTTTTTTCCCTGAGTCTTTTCTTGAGCTTTCACGCCTTGATAAATGGTCGTTACGCAAATCTGAAGACTGTTATGTTCACGAGATTTTTAGTTCAGCTGCAGCTTTGGGAGCTCCTCTTTTACATGCTGAGTTTTCACGTTCTTATATCGATACAAACAGAGAACCGTATGAACTATCCCCTAATGTATTTGATGAGGAGCTGCCTGATTTTGTAAATAAAACGTCTCCAAGGGCTGCTACAGGTTTTGGTACTGTTCCTCATATGGTTTCATTTGGAACGGAAATATATACTGGAAAAATAAAGTTTGATGATGCTAAAAAACGCATAGAAACTATATATAAACCTTATCACAAGGCTTTGAAAAAGCTAATTGATGATACAAAGCGTAAATTCGGATATTGTATTCTTATCGATTGCCATTCAATGCCTTCTAATGAAATTCAGGAAACAAAATCAACAGAATTTGATTTTGTTCTAGGAGACTGCCACGGAACATCATGCACTCCAGAACTTACAGAGATTGTGGAAAAAAAATTGCAAGAATTAAGATACTATGTAGTTCGCAATACGCCTTATTCTGGAGGATATACAACAAAGAAATATGGCAATCCGAATCAGAACGTCCATGTTTTGCAGATAGAAATAAACCGTGGTCTTTATATGATAGAAAAAACTTTTAAGCGTAGACCTGTTTTTGACAGACTAAGAAATCATATTGCTGAACTGATAGATGAAATAGCAAGAACACCTATTAAAATAATAAATAAGGAAGTATCAGATGAAAACTGAAAAATGTCGACTTTGCAATGGGCAAGCTGATTTTGTTTTTTCAAAACAGGTAATGGGTAAATATGACGTTGCTTATTATGAAT
>DAOWDM010000247.1 GCA_030639035.1 Alphaproteobacteria bacterium | reverse complement strand
GGTGCTGACGCTCTACTTCGTCAAAAGCTGACACTGCTTTCTCGTATTTTTTTTCTTTAAGAAAATCCATAGCTTCATTATAAAGCTCTGAAACTGGGCGTTCTTCATATGCTTCATCAAAGTCATTCTTTGATGAACATGCTACAATCAGCATACTTGATGCAATAACTGTCAAAGATATATAAAATATTTTTTTCATACGTTTATTGATAATGCTAAAATGATACAGATGCAACTATATCATGCTTAATAGATTGTGCTAGAGCATTTTTAGCTTATGACAAAAAGCATACATTATTCTAACACTTGATTTAGAATTTACATTATTTTTGGCAGTAAAGTTTAAGCACATTGTTTTATTTCATCAATTCTGCAGGCAGTTTAAAAACTATACTTTCCTCTGATTTTCCATATTCTTCTAATGTTACATCGAAAACATTTCCTGCACTTTCTACAACTTCTTTGACAAGTATTTCAGGGGCAGAAGCTCCTGCTGTAATGCCTAAAGTCTTTATTCCTTCTAACCTTGACCAGTCGATTTCTTTTGCTCTTTGCACTAAGAAGCTTTTTTTACAGCCAGCGTATTTTGCAACTTCCACCAGTCTTTTTGAATTAGAAGAATTAGGAGCTCCTAAAACCATTAAAGCATCACATCTTGAAGCAATGTCTTTTACAGCAGCTTGACGGTTGGTTGTAGCATAACAAACATCATTTTTAGCAGGACCTGTAATTTTAGGAAAACGCTCTTTTAAAATGGAGATTATTTCAGCAGTCTCATCAATGGATAAGGTTGTTTGAGTAACATAGGCCAGCTCGTCTTTTTTCTTAAAGTCGATAGTTTTTGCCTGCTCGGCGTTTTCTACAAGAACAATGCTTCCTTCTGGAACTTGCCCCATTGTTCCTATTACTTCGGGGTGGTGAGAATGTCCGATAAGTATAGTTTTCCTGTTAGCAGCGTAATGGCGTTCTGTTTCTTTATGCACTTTACCAACCAAAGGGCAAGTTGCATCAAGATACAGCAGCCTCCGACTTTCAGCTTCGGCAAATACTGATTTTGGCACTCCATGAGCTGAAAAAATCACAGGTCTTTCATCAGGAGCTTCATCTAATTCATCTACAAAAACTGCCCCTTTTTTCTCTAATGATTCTACAACAAAACGGTTGTGTACAATCTCGTGGCGGACATAAACAGGAGCACCGTATTTTTCTATAGATTTTTCTACAATCTGTACTGCTCGCTGAACTCCAGCACAAAAACCTCTGGGGCAGGCAAGTATTAAGTTTAATGTTTGTTTTTGCATGACTTGTTGCTTTATAATGTAAAAAATATGATATTGTATTTTAGTAATTTTAAAAAGCTAATGATTTTTAAGGAATCCTATGACTCGTATTCTTGTTTTTGTTTTTTGTGTATTGGTGTCTGGTTGTTCTGCTTTTAAAAAAGAACCTCCTCCACCTTGTCCATATATCGCTATTGACCGCAACACAGCAGACCTTACCGTTTTTGAAGGAACAGGTCGAGATATTACAGATAAAAAACTTGATGTTAAAATACAGTCTTTTACTGGTAATTGTATATATGGTAATGAAAAAAACAATGTAGAAGTTACTCTTTCCTTGAAGTTTGGTGCAGAGCTTGGGACTGCTGCAAAAGAAAGAAAAGGCTGTTTTTCCTACTTTGCAGCCATACCGCAGTTTTTTCCTAAAAAAGAAGGAAAACAGCTATTCAATGTTGAAGTAGAATTCCCTCCAAACATTAACCACGTAGAATATCGTGATGAAGAACTTGTCATAAATATCCCCTTAAAAGACGGAGAAACAGGCGAAGATTACGATGTTTATCTAGGCTTACAGCTGAATAAAGAACAGCTTGAATACAACCGCAATAAAAAAATTGATTAAGACTCATTACACCACTGTCATTTTGAATAAAGCCACTGTCATCCTGAACTTGTTTGTGAGGGGCTTTCGCTTCGCTCAAGCTTCCCTACACCTACGGTTTCAGGATAACAGTAGAGGAACTCTGGTAAATTCAGAACCTAGCCACCATTTCTTTCATCTGGGGAGAAAATTTGTCCGATGGCTTTACCTCTTGTCATTAGGAAATCAGGTGGGCAGTTTCTCATAAAATCTTTGACCTGCTCAAGAGAAGAGAACATGCTATTCCATACTTTTGCATCGGTTTCTCCTGTTTCACAGATATAGCGTAATGGTTCAATATCTGGTCTGAAAGGAGAGTCAAGAGCATAAGTTGCTGAAATAATAGGGTAGAACTCCTGTGCGAATTCCTGAAGCGTACCTTGTCTGCCTGTAGATTGCCTAATTGCACCAAAGGGTACGTTTAAAAACTGGTTTCCACGGTTAATGACTTCTTGCTGCACTTTTCTTAAATAAATTTCAGAGTTTGCTGGGACATCTCCGAAACCAAAATCTGCCAACAGTTCGTCTACTTTGCGACCTGCTTCCTTATTAAAATAAAGAGCATT
>DAOWDM010000236.1 GCA_030639035.1 Alphaproteobacteria bacterium | reverse complement strand
GAAATTTAACCCTGCAACAGAAGCAGAAAAAATCATTTCAGAAACAAATATTACAATTAATCATCTGCCTCAAAATAGAGCTTGTTACAAAGTAAACAAAGACGAGATTTGTCTTCCAAAGAAAAACACTTTTAAAACGCAAGAACAATACTATGCAACAGTTTTGCATGAAATAGGACATGCGACAGGACATGAAAGCAGATTAAACCGCAACTTAACAGGCGGTTTCGGTTCTGCATCATATGCGAAAGAAGAACTAAGAGCCGAAATCTCAAGCTATATGACAGCTAGAGTTCTTGGAATAGGACACGACCCAAGCAACCATGCTTCATACGTCAAAAGCTGGCTGAAGGCTCTTCGTGAAGATAAGAACGAAATCTTTAGAGCAAGCCGTGATGCCGAATACATTCACGAATGGGTATTGAACAAAGAAAAACGCATTGAACTGGAAGAAAGAGCCAAGTCCTTTTCACAAGCGAAAGAAGTAAAGCAACAGGAGCAAAAGGATATGGAACTTCATAAAATTTTTGATAAAAAAGGCAACGTTCTTTTTGAAGCTAAAATCGAAAATACCGTCGAAAATGAAAAAACTTGCGTTGAAATGGCTATTCAAGAAGGAATCAGCTTAGAAAATGCAGATTTAGAGGCTTACGAGCTTTCAGGAATAAACCTTAGAGGAGTCAATCTTAAAGGAGCAAACTTTGCATGTGCTTTTCTTAAAGGAGCAGACCTTTCAGGTGCAAACTTAGAAGAAACTAACGGTATGGAAGCTATTTTTGAAGGAGCTAACTTTGAAGGTGCAAATCTTTGTAGAGCTAACTTTGCAGATTCAATCCTTTCAGAAGCAAACTTTAAAGGTGCTAATCTTACAGAAGCAAGCCTTTATTACGCTCATGTTAAAAATGCAAACCTTGAAAATGCTAACCTTGAAAAAGCAATTATTGAAAGTGCCAACCTTGAAGGTGCAAACCTCTATGGAGCTTACTTTGAAGGAGCTTTTCTTGATAGAGATGAGGAGCAAAGCAAAACAAAACGCCTTGAATTAGAGGAAAGAGCAAAAATAGCTTTGCCAATGAAAGAAGCTAAAGAACAGGAAAGAACATATTTAAGCGTTCCTTATCCCGAAAAAAACCAAGCCAAAGCACTTGGTGCAAGGTGGGATAAAAGGAACAAGTCTTGGTATGTCAAAGCAGGCATAGACACAAAGCCTTTTGAAGCTTGGCTCAATAAAGAGGAGCTTCAAAAAACTGTATCAGAACCAAAACTAAGCCCTCAAGAAGAGTTTGCGAACTTCCTTAAAGACAACGGCTTTGAAGCCAAAGGCTCTCCAATCATGGACGGCAAATGGCATCGGACAACGATTGAAGGCGATAAAAAAGGCAAAAAAAGCGGTTCATATCGTGCTTTTTTAGACGGTCAGCCAAACGGTCAGATTAACAATTATAAAACTGGCGAAAACGATAAATGGGTTTATTTGGGGCAGTCTCTTACACAAGAAGAAAAAGCCGAATTAAGAAAGAATTTTGAGAAGATAAAAGAGACAAGAAAAGCCGAACAGCAAGCACAATACAAACTTGCAGCTAAAAAGGCTTTTGGTGTTTATACCAATCTTAAAAATATAGCAACAAAGGAAAACTGCCCTTACTTAGCTAAAAAAGATGTTCACGGTTACGGCGTTAAAATCAATAATAAGGGCGATATGATAATTCCTGTCAAAAACTCCGAAGGCTTTATATGGTCAATGCAGACAGTTAATGAGGAAAACAAAAGATTCCTTACTGGCTCACGAAAAGCTGGCTGTATGCACGTCATTGATAATAAAGCTGAAGGCAATCTTAACAGCATTAAAACAGATAAGATTTATCTAGCTGAAGGATACGCAACAGCAGCAACAATCCATGAGCTGACTGAAAGTCCAGTTGTAGTTGCCTTTGATGCTTCTAACTTAAAGGAAGTATCAGCAGAAATCAGAAAAGCCCACCCTAAAGCTGAAATCATTATTGCAGCCGATAACGACCATAAACTTAAAAATAATGTCGGTATAGAAAAAGCAACAGAAGCAGCAAAAGAAATTGGTGCAAAAGTTATAGCTCCAGAGTTTTCTCAACAAGAAATGGAACAAGGCTGTACTGACTTCAACGACTTAATCAAAGTACAGGGAAAAGATGTAACAAAGGAATATCTGCTCTCTGGCGATATGGAAAAGGTTTTTAAAAAAGGCATAGAGCGTAAAAGCATTCTTCGGAAACACAAAAGCAACATCAAAGAACAAGCTTTTGGTCTTAGAGTTTAAGGAGGAAACGACATGCCAAAGATAACGCCTAAAGAAGAAAAAAGAAGCAAGATGCTTCATACTTACGTTAATCAAAAAGAGCATGAAGACATCAAGGAAATAGCAAGCGAATTAAACATGACGGTATCCGATTATCTGCGGTCTTTGGCTCTTAATCAGCCGTTGCCGAATGTTGATGCCTCCTTAAACAACGGATTATGAGCTTATGAGTGAAATAGAACTTACGCCTGAAGAACGCCAGCCTTGCGAAGTCTGGACAAGAATAATGGGCTATCACCGCCCTATTTCTCAAGCGAACAAAGGCAAACAACAGGAGCATAGAGACAGAAAATATTATGCAGAACCAATGCCACAAACAGTAGAAATAGCAGCGGAATAATTGAAGGAGTAAAAGAATGAAAAATCCAAAATCAGACAAGATTCAAAACGAAAAAGACGTGCTTGTTTTCAACGAAAAGCACAAAAAAGGAGTGGCGGTTTGGTATTTTCCAATAATAGGAGATAACAACGGCAAAATAATAACAAAGACGGCTTCAGGGGCTTTTTTAGATAGTGCAGGACAAGCCGTTATCAATCTTGAAAACAAAAGCGGTTATGTCGCTCTTAATCACGTTAAAAAAGATAATTACTTAATTCATTGCAACCCATTAAATGCAATAGATTTTGTGCTTTCAAAGGAAGCAAGAGATATGAGGCTATTCGGAGATATCTTTCTCGAACATTGGAGAGAAGGCACTTTTGATGAAGATTATTGCAAATGGTGCGAGAAAACAGAGGCAGGAGAGTTAAAAATATGAACATTTATATCGAATTTTTAAAAGGGCATATCGAATTTTTAAAAGGGCATATCGAATATTTAACAGATAAATTAGAAGAATGGGAAAAAATAGATAAAGACGACAAGGAAGGAAATCGTTTTAACAGAGGCTACAAGCAATGTTTCATTGACCAGATAGAAGAGATAAAGGGTTTAATTGCTGATAATACATAAGATGAAAATATTTAAGACAACAAATGTTTTTATAGCTTTTTTTCTTTTAATGGCTTTTGCAGAATCTCCTGCTATTGCTTCAGAAGCATTTACAGCAAAGGTAATTGTAGTCATTGACGGAGATACTATTGTTGTTCTCAAAAACAATCAGCAAGTTAAAATCAGGCTTGCAGGGATTGATTGCCCTGAAAAAAGCCAACCTTTCGGCAGTAATGCAAAACAAGCTCTTTCAGATCTGATTTATAGGAAAGAGATCTCTTTTCAAATAGTAGCAGTTGATCGCTATCAACGCCTTGTAGCTCATCTGTTTTTTAATGGAGATAACATCAATAAAAAAATGTTAGCAAACGGAAGCTGCTTTGCTTACCGAAAACACCTAGAAGATAAAAGCTTTATCTTTTTAGAAGCCAAAGCACAAAAAGCAAAATTAGGTCTTTGGGCTTTACCTGAAGAACAAAGAATTAAACCTTGGGAATGGAGAAAACTTAAAAAATGAAGAAATTACTTCCTGAACAAAAGAGACAAGCCTATATGAAGGTTTATCTTACAAATGAAGATAAAAAGAAAATAGCCTCTGCTGCGAAAAAAATAAACTTAACTCAATCAGACTATATTAGAAATATAGTTCTTAATCAGCCATTGCCTAATATTGAAAAAATCAAGGCAACAGATGACTTATTAAAAGTAAATTCTGATTTAGCAAGATTAGGTAATCTCTTTAAGCTTGCTATTGATGAGGGCGTTTCAGAAGAAAAAATGAACATACTCATTGAAGAAATTACAGAAATAAAAGCAATTCTAAGAGATAAAATTGTGAATTTATAATGATAGCTTCAGAGATTATAAAAAAAGAAAAGGATAATTACGGAGACCTTGCTGAATATGCTGCTGCAATAAATAAAAACGAGAAACTAAAAGATTTCTGGATTGTAAATTCTTCAGCAGGAGAAACGATTGATGATTTAGACCTTGCTATTGTAGAGATTAGAAACACGCAAGCTATGAATACAAAG
>DAOWDM010000139.1 GCA_030639035.1 Alphaproteobacteria bacterium | reverse complement strand
GAACTGGAAACACAGCTTTTGCTGGTTGAAACAGAACTTAACAACGCAAGGCAAATGCAGATAGAAACTCTTCCGTCTGCCAAAGAACTTCTTGATATAAAATCAAAATATGGGATTAGCATCAAATATTTGTTTGAACCATCTTTTGCTATAGGAGGAGATTTTTGGGGTGTAATTCCAATAAACGATGATTCTGTCGCTGTTTATGCATGTGATTTTTCGGGTCATGGCGTTACTGCCGCTCTTAATACATTTAGGCTGCATACTCTATTAAAAGGTCTTTCAAAAATACATCCTGATAATCCAGCTGCATATTTTTGTGAAATAAATGATCATCTTTCAGGACTTCTTAACAATGGACAGTTTGCTACATTTATTCTTGGAGTTATAAATACTTCAAAAGATACATTTACATATTCCGCAGCAGGAACTCCAAGCCCAGTCATAGGAATTGGCGGCACAGATATAAAATTTATTGATGGAAGCGGTTTGCCTCTTGGAATAACGAAAGAAGTCAAATACGAAAACCGTGTGGAAAAATTCCCCAAAGGCTCTTTTTTATTCATGTACAGTGATGCTTTGAATGAAACTACTTGTAAAAATGGAAGTTTTCTTAAACAAGAAGATATTTTTTCTCTTGTACAGAATGCTACATTAGAAAAAAGTTCTGAGCATCCTTTAGATTATATTATGAACAATTTTTCTCAGCAAATATCTGAGCCAATAAGCGATGATTTGACTGCTATATGGTTGTCAAGAAGTTAGCTAAATCAGATTTTCATAAAGATACTCATATTCATTTACGCATTTTTCCAATGAAAATTCGTTCATTACTCGATTTTTTCCAGCTTTACCAAACATTTTTGACTTTTCTACGTCCAAAGCCAGCATTGTAATAGCATTTCCAAGCTTTTCAGGAGCTTTCGGCGGAACAATAATACCTGTTTCACTATTGATGACAGCTTCAGCATTTCCTCCAACATCTGTTGCTATAACTGGCAGTTCAGTAGCCATATACTCCAGTATAGAGTTAGAAAAACCTTCTTCATGAGAACATAAAATTCCAATATCAGAAGAGCATAGAATATCAGGAATATCGCTTCTTGCTCCAAGCCATAAAATATTTTCAGATATGCCGGAGGTTTCGGCTAGGATTTTTAGTTTAATGCCTATACCGTTATCTTTTCCAACGCAAAGCAACCGCCAGTCATGGGGCAGTCTTTCTTTCACAGAACAAAGTGCGTTTATCAGGTCTTTATGACCTTTATAAGGAATAAGATTCGCAACAATAGTAATTACAATACTTTCAGATGAGATTCCAAGTTCTTTCCTGATGTTTTTCATGTTTTTAAAAGCTGTCAGGTCTATACCGTTATAAATCAGGTTTAGTTTGTTTTTCGGTATATTTTCTTCATCATAAAGTTGATTGATTATAGCTTTGCTGTTCCCTAGAATCTTGCAACATTTTTTGTGAAGAAATTTCTCAACTTGGGCTATCCCAAAATATTTTTTCTGATAATAATTCAACGACCTTCTGCTCATTATTTTTGGAGCGGTCAAATAGCTAAAAAAAGCAGCCGTCATACCTAAAATATACGACTCAGGCAGAAAAAAATGAGTTATGGTTTTTCTATCGTTTTTAAAATTCAAATACAGAAAATGCAAAGCCAGTAAAAGCTTTACAATGCGTTGCAGTAAACGAGGCAATTTATGAAGCCAAACAGGCTTATAAGTTGTTCTGATTCTAACGCCTGCTTTTTCAAGAACAGGAGCTAACGCCCCCTTTTCCGTCAAAGTCAGAACCTCAATAGCCCAGCCTTTTTTAACCAAAGCAGGCAATATTTGAACAAGATGCCTCTCCGCTCCGCCAACATTAAGGCTGCCGATTATATATCTTAGTTGCTTTTCCATTTTCTATTTTTATTGTGAAAGGTTAGTATTGTCACGAAATATTTATCAGGGATTTAACTGTGACCGATTATTCAAAAACAAAACGTGCAGAACTTTTGCTTCCAGCGGGTTCTTTATTAAAGCTGAAGACTGCTATTTTATATGGAGCAGATGCGGTTTATGCAGGGACTCCAGATATGAGTCTAAGAACTCAGTCTAATTTTACTTTGGAAGATTTGGTAGAGGGAGTTCGTTTTGTTCATGAGCATGGGAAAAAGATATATCTGACTTTAAATCTTTATACTCATAATAAAGACATTGAAAGGCTGACTCTATTTCTTGAAACCATACGCAAGGTAAAGCCTGACGGTTTGATTATTGCTGATCCTGGGGTGTTTATGTATGTAAAAGAAAACATGCCAGAGCTTGAATGCCATATCTCAACCCAAGCAAATGTATGTTCTTGGCTAACGGTGGATTACTGGAAGAAAATGGGGGCTTCTTTGTGTGTTTTAGCCCGTGAAGTTCCATACAAAGAACTAAAGGAAATCAGGGAGAAATGTCCTGATATAAAGCTGGAAGCCTTTGTTCACGGTGCAATGTGCATGACTTATTCAGGACGTTGTCTGCTGTCTAATTTCTTGGCTGAAAGAGGAGCAAATCAAGGAAACTGTGCTCATAGCTGCCGCTGGAATTTTAAAGTCAGAATGACCTTGAAAGACGGTTCTGAAACTACTCTTGATATTAGTGAAAAGAACAAAGAGCTGTTTGATTTCTTCCTAGAAGAAGATTTCAGGCAAGGTGATTTTTTAAAAATAGAAGAAGACGGACGAGGCTCATATATTTTAAATTCCCGTGATTTATGCTTAATGCCAAAACTGGACGACTTGCTTAAAATCGGAGTTGATTCCTTAAAAATTGAAGGACGAAACAAAAGCGAATACTACGCCGCTATTACAGCAAGAGCTTACAGGAACGCCATAGATGCATGGTACGAAAACCCTGAAACATGGAATCCCGAGCCATATTTAGAAGAAGTGCAAACCACACAAAATCGAGGTTTTACGCTTGGTTTCCATAACGGACGGCTGACCAATCTTGCACAAAGCTACAACACAACAAAAACAGTCGGCGAATGGCTTTTTGCAGGGGCTGTACGAGAATGGCAAGGCGACACCATGATTTTTGAAATCCGAAACACTATTAAAAAAGGTGATGTAATCGAATTTTTATCACCAAGCACTTTAGAGCCTATCCGCCTTAGGCTTTATGAGTTTGTTGACAATAGAAACGGAAATGTAAAAGAAAAAGTCAACCCAGGGCAAGGCTTTGCTATACGAATAGCTGCTTCTCAGTTTAACAATATTGAAAAAAAGACGTTAAAAAAACTACTTCCTCCTTTGAGCATAGCAAGAAAAGAAGCCGAACTGTCAGAGGCTAGACAAGCCGTGTTTGACAGACATATTCAATCCATGCAGGCAGAAAGAGGACTCATCAGCGAAAATGAAATAACTGTACCAGAACCAACCAGAACCGAAATCAGAGGAAAAGACACAATAAAACCTCCAAAAGAAGACTCCTGCTGCGGAAAAGGCTGCAACGGCTGCGTAATCTTCTGGAACGACCCAAAATACGAAAAAGCCCGAGAAGAAATGAAATCCAAAAAAATCGGCGAAAAACTGGACAGCAAGTTGGAAAAGTAGCAAAGTTATATATAAAGTATAGCAACAAGGGAATTTTCAAAATGGCACATGGTAGAAAAAATCCGTCGGCAATTTCATTGTTTATGAAAGGGAGTTGGGGGATTGCTTTGGTTTTGGCTTTGTTTAGTTCTCCGTTTTGGGGGATTGGTGGTCATGGGATTTATCAGGAAATACAGCTTTCCAATAATGGTATAAATGTTTCCAGTGTCATTGTTGAAAAGTGGATTCGTGAAGGCGATGAATCGGATTCTTATCATGCTGCTTTTGAATTTACTGATGATACTGGCAGAAATATTGAAGGTGAAGCCAGCATTTCAAGCGACACTTTTAGGCAAGTAGAAATAGGCAGTAGAATGCCAATTGTTTTTGAAAAAGGAAATTCTTCAAACAGCAGGCTTGTAGGTGAAAGCGATCTTGTTTTTATGAGTATATTCTTTGTTGCAGGCTTTTCTTTGCTGCTTTTTAGCTTGTCTTTGCTGATAAAGGCTTTTTTAAGAGCATGTATGAAATCCAGATTGTTTAAAAAAGGAACTCTAACAAAAGCAGAAATCTATAATATCAAAGACACTAATGTTGAAGTTAATGGTGTTCCTCAAATGAAAATTCAATACAGATTCAAAGATTCTGTTGGAACAGTAAAAAACGGTGAAACTTCTTCAATATCCATAAAAAGAACAAAAAAACACCCACGAGGTGAAGAAATAGAAGTCCTATACGACCAATCTAATCCAGATATAAACTTCTGGATAGACGAGTAAGGCTAAACTGACTTTTTGAAGAAGTTATAGCTTTTTTTATTTGTCGGATTCTTCTTTCATCTTTTCCAAATACTCAATAAGCTCATGCACCTTTGTTGATGGATTCGGCGAATTATATGCTTTTGCATGGTCTAATAAATTACAAGCATTTTTCTTTGCTGTTTCCATTCGTGATTTAAGGAAATCAAAATAACTTTTCTCACCTTTTTCATAATTCTTAAAGTAAGTATCAATTTTTTTAAGATCTTTAATCAAGTTATCACAAGGAGATTTTTTACCACTTTTAACAAAAGGTTTTGTTATTAAGTCAAAGTGCAACAAAAACCATATCTCAAAACATGGAACAGAGTTAATAAGAATTATTTTTTCTTTGCTTGAAATTAGATTTAACGTACTTTCGTAAGTTGTATGATTGTCTCTGTCAAAAACACAAAAAATCCTGTCAAAATCGTCTTCTTTTAGTCTTTGTTCTGCACATTCCAATATTTTTGATGGAGCAGAATCACATTTTCCGCATATTTCTACATTAGCACTTGGCAAGCGTAAATGATCGTATACAAATGCTTGGAGATAATATGGTTCTGTTTTCTCTCCTTCGCAAAGAATAAGAATATATTCAGGAACATTCCGTGTCGGTTCGTTTCTGGCAAGGGCTTTTCTATCTTTAGCTTCGCGTTTTTTTCTAGCCCTATCTTCCTTGACCTTTTCGCTATGCTTTCCCATTGATAAAACTCCTGATTCTAGGGACAGCTCCATAACGCCCATCAAGATATGCTTTTTGAAAAGCCTCTGCTTCACGAGGCTTAAAATCAGACAGTGGATACATAATTGTTTCTTCGGAATCATTTTTTTCAAGAAACCATATCTGATCACGGTGCATGAATCCTTTTGTCATTACAGACGTTTCATGGCTTGTGAAAATAAGCTGTGCATTGTTTTTGTTTGTTTCAGGATCGTTAAACAGTTTTACAAGAAATTTCAAAGCATGAGGGTGCAAGCTGTTGTGAAGTTCATCTATTATAACAGTCGCACCAGCTTCTAAAACATCTAACCATGGTCCTGCAAGGCTTAATAAAACTTTTGTTCCGTCTGATTCTTCCGAAATATCAAAAGTAACTTTTTTGCCATCTTTTCCTTTATGATATGTTGAAATTCTATAAAAATTTGCATCTTCAAAATTTGTTATTATTTCTTTCTTTAATTCGTCTGGCATATCAGAAGGAAGTAAATCGTGTGATATTTTCTTTTTCTCTGCCTCAATATCAGATATGCAAATATCAGCTGATTGAATAAAATTCAGAATTTCTTTCTTTTTTCCCTTTTTAATACATTCTAGCGAAAAAGATGGCGACAGCCTTTCTGTAGATTCAATTGTTCGTAAATGTTCTTGTATCCATGTAAAAGGAACTTTAAGTGTTTGGCTTTTCAACTGAACCGCTGTTGATAGAAACAGTGCGTTATCTCTTGTAGCTTCTTTCCAAAACTCACTTTTACCTTTGATTTCTTTTTTGTTAATTTCCCATTTATAACGGTTTTCTTCTTCAAGATATGTACGCTGAAACAGCTCTATCATACGAGAACCTTTTATATTTTTTCTTGAAAAAAGCCATTCTTCCCAAACACGTTCTTTATCAATAGCAAATCCATACTGATAGTATCTTTCTTTATGTATGAAAATAATTTCAAATTCTGTTGGTTTATTCAGAAAATCAACTGATAGCCTGAATGGATTAGCAGGAATTTTTTCACCTTCTTGACTTTCTTTTGATGAAGAAACAACAAATTTACTGAAAAAATCAATAGCCTGCACAAAAGAAGTTTTGCCTGACGCATTTGGACCAAACATACATGCTGAACGAAGCAAATATGGAACTATATTGTTGCCTGTCGGGAAGCTTACATTTTTTTTATTCTCTGCTGCACTGCTTGCAGCCATTGACAAAGTCTGGCGATTGGCAAAAGAACGATAATTTCCGACACTAAATTCAACTAGCATAATACACCTTTCTTGCAGTTAAGGTTGATTTATGCTCTTTTTTTGCAGAAAAGGCAATCTGTTTCTTGTGCTAAGCAAGTTGATAGCAACTTTATATACAGACAATTCTACTCAGCAGCGATGCCTATTGGTTGTTCGGTGAACATGCGTCTTTCTTTGTGTTCTCTTTTTTTGCCTTTGTTAAATTCGGAAATAGGGCGGTGGTAGCCCATTACTCGAGTCCAAATTTCACAAGGCTGACGCTCATCAGTAGATTCTGTTAGAATGTTTTTTTCTTGCTGTGTCATCGTCTTAATCCTTTAACAAAAAACCGCCTATGTAATAAATTCTGCACCTAAAACCTTTTCAAAATATGAACAGAATTGTTTTTTTTGTAAAAGATGTTGTTGCTGAAGTTGTATTTAACCCACAACATATTGATTTATTTCAAAAAAAGCACTTATTTCAGCATAGTCTTTTTATTGAATAATTTTGATTGTTTTGCCTATTTCAAGTCTTTCATCTGGCTTCATATTGTTTAAGACTCGAAAAAAATCTTCATTGAAATCTTTAAAAGGCAAGCTTTTTGATAGATTCGCTATGGAATCGGAATAGTTTGTTTTTCTTATGTATAAACGAGCTGGCTTGACCTTTGCAGCTTCTTCGGCAGAGATTCTCCTAAAACTGCGAGCAGAAGCTTTTAACGATTCTGCCATTGCCATAGTTTTGTGTTCAGGAGTTATTTGCGTAAAGCGGAAAACTGTTTGTTCTCCTCCATCAATAGCAAAAAAACGAATATCTACTTTTTTATTGTTCATTTCTCCTTTTGACATAGCAGAAGAAGAATCAAAACCGTCTATATGATAATCTTCTATATGTGAAATCGGTTTGTTTTCAAGCCATTCCTTTCTTAAATAGCTTGTAACGTCATAGGATTTTGTTCTTTCAGATACATCAAAAATAATTGCAGAACCGTTGTCGTGAACAGCTGAAACTTTGTCTGCTTCGTTATGAATTGTGAATCCAGCAGGAACTGTAAATTCAAAACGCATTGCAGAATGAATGAATTTTTTGTCTTTTATAGTTCCCTCGCCACGAGATTGACCGAATGCCATATGGTTTATTCGTTTCAGATATTCATTTCTTGCAAGAACACAAGAGCTTGAACTGTGTTCTCCGCTTGCTTTTATTGCAGCTTCAACTCGCTTTACTGTTCGTGGGTGAGTTGACATGAAGTCAAATTTATCTATTGAACCAGCTGGAAGCCCCATCATGCGAGCCTGTAATGCACTATGTTCCTTTAGAGTCTCAAGAAATGAAACCATAGCTTTTGAGTCATATCCTGCTTTGCTCATATAACGAACGCCAAGTTTATCGGCTTCAAATTCCTGTTTTCGAGAAAAAGCTTTTAAATAAGCTGCCATTCCGAATTGAGCAACGTCCATATATGGAGCTACCTTTGCACCTCCGATAAGACCTATTGCCATAAGTCCGTATTTCGTCAGCTTTCCTTGGCTTAGACGTTCAGTGATATGGCGAGCGTTTACATGCCCTAGCTCATGCCCTAGGACTCCTGCCATTTCTGCTTCATTATTGGCAAGGGTAAGTAGCCCTCGTGTGATGTAAACTCTGCCTGCTGGTAAGGCTAATGCGTTGACTATTGGAGTGTTTAAAATGGTAAAAGAATATGGATATTCTAAAAATTCTGTGTGTCCAACTAAGGACTTTCCTATAGAATCTACATAGCTTTGAAGTTTAGTATCGTTATATATACCGCCAAAATTCTGTAAAATTTTCGGGTGTTCTTCTTTGCCAAGTTCTATCTCATCTTTTATGGAGTAAAATGCTGTAAAGCTTGCCCTATCAGTGGCAGGATTGATAGAACAGCCTGTAAAAACAGGTAAAACAGTTGATGCAAATGCACTTTTTATAAAAAAACGTCTATTTAACGACATTAGAGCTTACTCCAAATGATTTTAAGTTGATATTATAGAGCATGAGAAAATCATCAAAACTATTTTTAATTTTTACCAGCTTTTTCTGCTTGCAGGCTTTTAGCGTTACATCTGAATTGACTGTAGGATTCTCAGGTTATGTCAATGAAGTGATTGACGGAAGCACTCTTATTTTAAATGGCAAAAAAGTTCGTCTTGCTGGAATCAAAACCACAAAATCAAAAAAAGAATTAAGTCGCCTTATGGAAGGACACAAAGCAACCTTATGGTTTAATGAAATAAAAAAAGACAGATACGGACGCTTTACGGGGCATTTAATTCGTGATGACGGCAAATGGATACAAAAAGAATTGCTGCTTTCAGGCATGGCTCGTGTTTTTAATATTGCAAACAACAGAAAGCTAGCAAAAGAAATGCTGGAAGCTGAAAAAACGGCCAGAAAAAATCACAAATCCAAATACTTAATAATTTCTGACAAGCAAGCTGAGCAGCACATTGGCTCTTTTCAAATAATAGAAGGCAGAGTCTTTTCTGTAAAAAAAACTAAAAATAAAGTCTGGATTAATTTTGATAAAAACTGGAAAACGGACTTTACTATTCTAGTAGAAAAAAACGTAAATCGTATGTTTGAAAAATCAGGAATTGAGCTTGAAACAATGAAAGGACAGCTTATAAGAGTTAGGGGTTGGATAGAAAAATACAACGGTGCAATGATAAAACTAACCTGCCCAGAACAAATTGAGCATAACTTTTTCTAGCTTAATGTAAAAAATTAACCTTTTTTCTATTCTAATTAGATAGAGTTATTTTAAGATTAAAATCTATTAGGAGGCTTTTTTGCCTGTTGCATATTGTAATTTAAAAACATTTCGTAAGATTTTAATAGTTGTTGGAATGTTGTTTGCAACATCTCTAAATGCACAGGAAATTGACGAAGCAAAACATGAAGCTCCATATAAAACTATACGTTTTTTTCATATAGGAACAGGCTCTACATGCGAAACGAGTTTCCAAGTAGGCGGGCTTATTGCAAGCACTATCAGCAAGCCCCCTGGTTCTCGTGATTGTGATAAAGGCGGAAACTGTGGTGTGTCAGACATGATTTCAGTTGCACAATCTACTCGAGGAGCAGCTATGAACGCCGCTAATATCGGCGATGGAAAAATGAAAGCAGCCCTTATACATGCCGATATTGCTTACATGGCAAACTATGGGAAAGGGCTGTTCAAAGACAGCAGTGCAGTCGGAAAACTGCGAGCCGTTGCAATGCTTCACACGGAAAGTATTCACCTTGTAACTAAAAAAGAATCAAACATTAAAAGCATTAAAGACCTTAAAGAAAAACGAGTTTCTTTTGGAGCAAGAGGTTCAGGCACTCTGGAAAGTTCTCGTGTAGTTTTAGAGGCTTTCGAACTGGCTATGGATTCTATTGAAGCTTCACATATGGAAACTGGGCAGGCTATTGATGCTTTAATATCTGGGGAAATAGATGCGTTTTTTATGATTACAGCAGCACCGTCAGTTCCTCTTGTAAGATTAGCTGAAAATTTTGCAATTAAATTTATTCCAATAAGCGGTTCAGAAGTTAAAAAAATCAACTCCCCATTTCTTTCAAAAACTGTAATAGGTAAGAATGTCTATAAAGGTTTTGATGAGATTCCTACTCTTAAAGTCGGAGTGCTTTTTGTTTTGTCTTCAGATGTGCCAGAACAGCTTTCCTATAACATCACCCGAGCAATTTGGCATAAAAATAACCAGAAAGTCTTTAAAAATTATCTGGCTGGCAATTTTATATGCATAAAAGAAGCTGTAAAAGGACTAGGCATACCTCTTCATGCAGGAGCTAAAAAATACTACAAAGAAGCTGGTGTTATTCCTTAGTAAGTTTTTGGCTATACTCCATAATAGTAGTGCTTTAAAAATACCTCCGTCATTCTTGTAGATGTTACTTAATTCTATGACAAAAAAAAGCCGTCATCCTGAATTTAGTTCAGGATCTACTTTTTTTGACGGTTAAAAGGAGTAGTAGATCCTGAAACGAGTTCAGGATGACGATTGAGTTTAAAAGAATGACGTGT